>JAADGS010000093.1 GCA_013152275.1 Actinomycetota bacterium
TTCCGGGGAGAGCATCGCCTCGAACCGTTCCCATTCGGTGTTCCTGATGAGCACACCGACGGGCGCCCCGGTCGTTACGCCATAGCGGACTCCCGCCAGGATCTCGACGCTATCCCGTTCGATGCGCATTCGAGGCCCTCGCCCGTACCCCCGCCGGCGGCGCTCGAGTTCGGCCGCGAGCCCTTCGGTGAGGAATGCAAGGCCGGCCGGCAGACCGTCCACGATCGTGACGAGTCCCGGTCCGTGTGACTCACCTGCAGTGAGAAAGCGCATCATCACGATGCAGTCTCGAAGCATTGCGCCGGCGAAGCAAGTCCTATTTGAGGATCTCTTGGCCGACCGAGAGTTCGAAGGCATTGTCTCCGTACAGGAACACACCGCTGTCGGCGTCGAGCGAGACAACCATGAAACTGCCCCCGAACGCGTCACCGACGCCCACGTCGTAGCTCACCGAGTCCACTTCCACGGTGGCCCGGAGCACTCCGCCAACATCCGTGATCCCGACGAGTCGGACGCGAGTTCCCGACGGCTCATAGGTGCCCGTGGAACCGTCCCCGGTTCCTGCCGGTGAGGATTCGGTGATGAGCGGACGAAACGGATCTCTCGGCTGCGACAGTTGAAAGGAACCGGCCACGGGTGCAGGACCGGCCACGCCGGCTGCCGCCGGAGGGGCAAGCCCTGTCTGGGCAAGCGGTCCGCTCAGAGCCGGAGAAGAAGTCCCGAAGATCGAAGGGGCGATGACCAGCCATGCGGCTGCGATGGCTGCGCCGATCAGCAGGATCGAGATTGCGGTCGCCCAACCTGTCCGCCGGTTCCCCATCACTCACCTCCGTCCGGAGTCGTTGTTGTCGTCGTGTCTCCGACATCTTCGGTCACGAGGTCGCCCGTGGTGAACGCCTTGGCGGAGATCGTCACATCCAACACGGTGAACCCGTCCTTGTCGCTCGGAGTGGCCGCGATGCCGTCGATGCGGACCAACCGTTCGAGCTCCGAGATCCCGTACAGGTAGCCGAGCACTTGAAAGAACTGACCTTCGATCCTGATCGATATGGGTATCTCGAAGTAGTCCTGATTCTCGACCTGTGTGGGGTTCCCGATCGTGCTGCCCAGCCAATCGATGCCGGTCTCGTCGGCAAGCGCGTCGAGGTCGTCGATGAGCGCCGGCATCTGCGGTGTCGGTGGGATCTGTGCATCCATCGCACCGATCGCGGAGATATAGCTCAACTCGTTGTCCTGAATCGTCTTTCGGGCGGCCAGCTGTGTGCGAAGCAGGACTTCCGTGTCACGCTCGGTCTGGAGCTGCGCCTTGGTGTCGGCGATCCCCTCGTTGATCGGCCGCATGGAGAACATGTACCAGAGCGCGGTCAGGAGCACGATCACGAGGAAACCAAAGACGACTCCGGTTCGCTTCATTCCGGCACTTCCGGGATCCGTTCATCCACTCTCGTCGACACGCTCGGCTGCATCAGCGAGGCGCTGGACTGGAAGTCCACCACGGGGATCTCCCCGATCGCAGACATCTGCGCCGAAGTGACCCACCCCCCCGCCAGGGCCGGCCACACATCGCTGTCGACGACGCGAAGCCACGTCGACGCATCCGGATAGTCGAAGGCCGTCGCTCCCACCTGCACCTGCCCGACCACACCCGGTATATCCCCACTCGCGTCGACACTCCCATCGAACGATGTCAGCCAGACGCGATCCGGGATGACACGGGCGAGATCGTTGAACAGTTTTCCCCAGGCAACGTCCCTCTCGAGAGCCGACCGTATCCGTGCCACACCGTCTTCGTATCCGGTCCGCAGGTCCGCGGAGTCGCCAAGCGCGTCGATCTGCTGCTGCGTGGCCTGATTCGCCTGCTTCTGTGCGATCAACTCGTCTTCGACTCCTTGGGCCTTCCCGCCTTGCCAGTAGGAGACGAGAGCGAGCAGTACGACGTAGAGAATCCCCAGCGTGACCAATCTGGCGACCTTGCGCCGCGACTCCTTCTTCTGGGCAATCTCTGGCGGCAGCAGGTTGATCGGGCGCATCAGGCTTCGCTCCACAGGCCGAGCCCGACTGCGACAGGCAGGACCGGCTGCACTTGGGCCAGCTCGGCTTCCGACATACCCAGTTTGCCGAACTTGAGGGTGTCGTCTCCAACGATCCGAACGGCCTCGATGGGAAGCTCCAACGACTGACCCATCCGGTTGGCCAGGTGTGGGAGGCGTGCACCGTTGCCGGAGATGAGGATCCTGTCGACCGCAGTGCCGCCGGATTCGGAGCGGTAGTAGTCGATGGAGCCGCGAACCTCTTCGATCAGCGCGTCGGTCTCTTCCGTGAGGGCTCGCTTGCCTTCATCCTCCTCCGAAGCGGCGTCACCGTCGGGAGTGACTCCCGTCTTGCGCTTCCTTCGCTCGGCTTCCTGGAAGTCGAGCGAGAGCGCCTCGGCAAGGACACGTGTGAACTGCTCGCCACCGATGGGCACGATACGCAGAAAGCGAACCGTCCCGTTTCGAACGATGGCCACCTGTGTCACACCCGCTCCGATGTTCACCACGGCGCGAGCACCCTCGTCGAGTTGCAGGTCGGGGCCGACGATCGCCCTGACGAGGGCGAACGCCTGGAGGTCGATGGCCATCGGCTTCGCCCCGACCCCGGAGATGACTTCGAGCACTTCGTTGGCCATTTCACGCTGCGCGGCGATCACGAGAACGGACAGCATCGCCTCGCCGTCGGGCGTGCTGAACTCCTCCAATGGCACGAAATCGAGGATTGCCTCTTCGACCGGAATCGGAATGTACTCGGCGGCACGGAACGGCAACGACTCCCTGAGTTCCTCTTCGGACATGTAGGGCACGTCGACCCGACGGACGATGACACGCTGGTTCGCAATTCCCACGACCACGCGTTTGTGAGGGAGCTTTGCCGTCTTCCACAGCTGGGTCAGAGCGTCCCGTACCGTCGACGGCTCAACGATCTCACCGGCAACAACGGCACCGATGGGCAGTGACACCTGTCCGTAACGTTTGAGGACAGGTACCCCTTTTCCCGTCTGCACCACTGCAGCCCGGACCGCACTTGTGCCGATATCCAGACCGACATTGATCGCCATGACTCTCCGCCCTGGCCGGGCAGGCTCCCGGCCTGTTGCGACTGACCCACAGCCGCACGCACCGAATTACATCGGTGTCATTTGGAGCCTACCAACGCGCCGCGGCGCAGGCAAGCAAAGAGGTGGAACGCGCGTCGCGCACCATGCTTCGTGCTCGACACCGTCGCGGCCGGATACGGCCCGACATGCCCCGTTACGTCCGGAGATACCAGGACAGGAGCGACTGCCCCACCGGGATCGCGATCCACGCTCCGGCGATGAGGGCGGGGCCGAACGCGATCGGATCCTTCCTCCCACGAAGGCGTGTCACCAGGAGCGTGATCGCTGCCAGGCCACCCAAGGAGAAGGCCAGGAAGATGCCCGCCACCAAGGTGCCCCAGGATGCATACGCCAGAAACAGCCCGAGGAAGAAAGCCAGTTTGACGTCCCCCATGCCGAACCCGCCGCGAGCCGCCAGCGCGATGATGAACAGCAGAACGAAGTAGATCGCACCGCCCATGAGTGCTCGAGGCAGATTCTCGACGGCGTGATCTGCGTACGCTCCCCCGGCCAACAGCAGCAGACCGACGATCGTCCCGGGGTACAGGATGCGATTGGGGATTCGGTGGTGGTCGAGGTCGGTGAGCGCGAGAACGATCGTCACCGCCGCAAACCACAGGTACGGGATCAGGATCCATTGCTGCCCGATGAACCAGGCGGACGCCCCGAACACCCCTGCGGTGAAGACTTCGACGAGCGGGTAGCGGATCGAGATCCTTTCTCCACAATCACGGCAGCGGCCCCCCAGCAGCAGCCAGGAGAGAACGGGGATGTTGTCCCATGGGCGAATCGGATGGCCGCAGTGCGGGCAGGCGGACGGCGGGTTGACCACCGATAGCCCGAGTGGGATGCGGTAGGCGACGACGTTGAGAAAGGATCCGACCATCAGGCCTGCCAGGGCAATCGTTGCGGAGAGCATCGCTACCAATCGAGCCCGGCGCAATCGGCCATGTCGTCGACATCGCTCCGCGCAGTGCCGAGACACTTGTACAGGCCGGCGCTCGCGCCGGCACGCACGTGCCGAAGGCCGAACCATGTTCCCGAGTTGGAACGGGCATAGAGGAGGACGGAGTCGTCGACGTTCACGACGGTTGCCACCACGATATGAATCGAGTCGTCCGCAGCACCGCTCCAGTCGAGGCTCGGCTCCAGGGCCGAGAGGCTCGCCCCGTTCGCCGTGTAGATGCCAGCGTCTGCAGCAAAGACCTCCTCCGTCTTCTGACCGGTGACCAGCGTAGCCTGGGCGGCGGTGTCCTGGGCTCTGTGTCTGGCGCCCAGCAGTGTGGGCACAGCGATGCTCAGCAGTATCGCCATGATCGCGAGCACGACCAGCAACTCGGTGAGCGAGAACCCTGCGTCGTGCCTGTCCTGGTGCATATCTCTATCTCATCGGCCTCCGGCGGGGAGACCTGAGATGAACGGAAGAGAGGGTGGCCGTGGCCACCCTCTCAATCGTATGTTCGTGAGCTGTATTACCAGCTGGACTGGTTGCACTCGGCAACCGTGTCGATGGCCGCAGCCGTTGTAGCCGAGTTGTAGGTCGTCCCACCACCCGACGTGTCGTCTGCGATGCAGAAGAACGTACCGGATGCGCTCTCGGTGACGAGAACGACGGTGGAGGCGGTGGCTACGGGAATCCCGATCTTCGACGTGCTGACGTTGGCAAGAGTATCGAAGTCGAGGCTCGGTTCGAGCGCCTCATATGCCGTGATCGTACCGGCGATATTCGTGCTCAGGTAGGTCTCTCCATCCACATAGAACACCTTCGCGGCGGTAAGCCCGTTGCGAAGATTGCTCTGCGCGGCCCGATCCTGTGCCTTCTGACGTGCACCCAGGAATGTCGGGATGGCGATCGCCATGAGAATGGCAATGATCAGCACGACCACCATCAACTCGACAAGGGTGAAGCCTTCGTCGCTGTGAAGCCTTTGATGGATCTTCTCCATCATGATTGCTCTCCTTCCGGGCCGTCTCTCGACCCTCGAACGGTGTATCGGTCTCCATCCGCGTTTGGTTGAGTGTTTTTCGCGACGTTCGTCACGTATCGACGGGTTCCCGAGAGCCATGTATTTCGAGTTTCGTACCTCGAGGCAGGATCGATACGAGACCGCGGGGCAATACCTCTATTGGTCCCCCCAGGGAGCGAAGCGACCGTTGGGGGGAA
>JAADGS010000094.1 GCA_013152275.1 Actinomycetota bacterium
TGACGGCCGCGATCCGATTCACGACCGTGACACCGGCCTCCGCGTCGCGATTGCGTACAGACACCCCCGAATCACACACGCACGTGCAACACGTTGCGGCCGGTCAACTGGTTGACCGGGGAGGTGGCCTGATGGCACTCGACGGGGGGACACTGGCGAAGGTCGATCGGCGGATCTTTGCCGAGCTCGGACAGGTCGCGGCGACCCAGGCGGTCAAGATTCCGTTGTCGGATGCCGCGTGGTCAACGTGGCGGCGCTACTGCCAGGCGATCGGGCTGACGATGGGGAAAGCTGTCGCTGGCCTGATCATCCACGAGCTCCAGAACGTGGTTGTTGAACACACCGACAGAGATGATGGAGTGCGAGCAGGACGACGCGAGGAGGAACTCGCTGCACGCGAATCGCGACTCGCGACCCGGGAGCGGGACCTCGCGGCGACCGAGGAGTGCGCCCTCGAATTGACGACTCGGTTGGGCACCTGGGAGCGAGCGCTGCAAGCGCGAGAGCGGGGGCTCGATCCTGCTTCCCAGCAGATCGCCCAATCCGCGCCGGCGGGTCGGAAGATCGGCCGCAACGAACGCTGCCCCTGCGGATCGGGTCTCGAGTACAAGCACTGCCACGGCCTCGCTGGGCTCCGTGCGTAGCGGTCAGCTGTCGCTTGGGGATTTCGGAGGCAAGTCGTATGCGGTGAGTCTCGTCGTGTTGCGATCGACCTCTAGGAAACCTGCGAGCCGATCACGCGCCCAGGCGAACCTGGCCACATAGGGTGTTTCGATGGGATGCCATGCAACGGTGGCTGCATCGAACCAGGCGAGACCGCCGCACTGCCCAACGGCGCCAGCGTTCACCGATTCAGATCTCGGGTAGCACTCCGAGAACGGCATCGGCACGTTCCCGATGGTACGCCACTGTCCGGATCTGTCGAGGATCGCCGACTCTTGCTCATAGTTCCACGCCAGGATGCCGGCATTGTCCACCCAGGTGATGGTGGATGCTTGGCCATCAATAGGGATGGAGGGGAGCTGCTGCCAGCCGCTGTCTGTGGTGTGTTGATAGACCACAGGGTTGCGGTCGCCAATAACGACGTTGTTCCCGTCTTGGGCGGTACCCGCAACGATCAAGCGGTTCCCGTCGCTCGTCACACCACCGACCGCAATTGGTGATGGAACGGGGTCGAACTCGCGCCAGGCGCCTGTGTCGATGTCGAGGGCTGCGACGGTCGAGATTGCGTCCACGTAGCGACCGGCTGCCGTCACCACCACAAGCTCCCTATCGATAAGAGCTGATCCCAACGGGTAACGAGCAGAGCCGACAGGGTAGCCGGTGGCGGGCGGGGTATCGGCTTGGCGCCACGTCAGCGTGTCAACATCGAGAATCCAAACCTCGGAGTTCTCGGCCTTGATGAGAATGACGGAGTCCTTCGCGGGAAATCCTGACACATCCCCGCAGCACGACGATTGCACGGCAAGGGGTGAGGGAGCGCCGTCGACCCAAGATCCATCGTCAAGAACGAGTCGCGTCGATATCCCATCGATCACGACGACGCCAGCATCGACAGCCTGAACTATGGCCCCGCTGCTGATGCCGAATCCCAAGTCAGCGACAACCCGCCACCCTTCGAGGCCGCGTGTCGCCAACGGTACGAAGTCGACACGGGCGATCCGCACACCAGCGACACCTGCAAGCTCCTCAATCCAATCTCCAGTTGGACTGTCAAGGAATCGGGGAACGAAACCGACCGCGACCCACCTCTGTTCCGGGGGAGCTGTCCCTTGGGCGGTGGCGAACGCCTTCGCGGCCGCCGCGACGTCAGACGAAGAGATGTAGGTCACACTATCTAGCTCCGCGAGAGCGACGGTGGCGAGGTAGGCCTCGAAAGCCTGCTGGGCGTCGACGGGTACGAGCGCAACGACTCCAATCTCATCAGTGGGCTCGTTGAACGCTCCACCGAGTTTCGCGTCGATGAACAACGATACGTTGAACGCTGGGAGTGCACTCGGCCCGAGCGTTGTTGATGGCGGCGGCAACGAGGAAGTGGCAGACGACGGTGTTGGTGGGGACGCCGAATCGGTGGCAGATGGCACCCCGCCGTCGCGTATCGCTAACACGGCAAAGCCGCCGACAGCAATCGCAAGACCGACGACGGCAACGAGCAAGCTACCCCGGGATCTCCGAGATGTCTTCGACACGAGAGAGTTCATCGGCGGTGGAGCGATGTCGGCGACCGACGCCACGACGACCTGAGCATGATGGCGCCCAGCTGAGTCGAGTTCGTTCATAGTTCCAGATCCAATCTTTTCGCCAACGTCCTGCGACCCCGCACCAAGTGAACCCGGGCGGTCGACTCGGAACACTCGAGTAGCTCGGCGATCTGAGAGATCGACCGATCCTCCAAGTAGAACAAGGCAATCGCCTGGGCCTGCCTCCGCGGGAGACGACGAACCTGACCCCAGAAAGCCTCGGTATCTGACGGGACGTCCATTCCGATGCGGATCGGCTGGGAAACTCGGCTCAACGCACGCCGCTCGGCGTATCGACGCCGCCAAGCCGAGTGGGACTTGTTCGCAGTCACACGGCGGATCCATCCAGCCGCGTTCTCCACCGTGTCCCACGCTTCGAGGGCGGCAATGAACGCATCGTGGGCCACATCCTCGGCACGGGTCAGATCCCCCGTCAGAACCCGAGCGAGTGCCAACACAGCGCTGTACTCCTCCTCGTAGAACTCCTCGAAGGATCGATCCTCCATCGACTCGACACTCCCCGATAGGTACACAAGGCCGCCATCCTCGTCGCTCAACCGTACCGTCGCATCAGCACCCGGAAAGGCTTACCGACGTGATCTTCTCGATGCAGAGGGGAAACGCACTAGGCCGTATGTGTACATGGTCCCGGCGGCGCGCAGGGTCCGCGACCACATCGCGTCCACATGACAATGGGAAACATCGAGAAACGGCGAGAAGCGATGAGATTCGAGAATCCATACGGGGCAAGGGAAAACGGCAGAAGAGCCCGATCGTGCGCAGGCGCGACGAGACGGCCAGTGACCTTCACACGGCAGAGGTCACAAGACCGCTGTGATGGCGGTGATCAGCCAGCTCGCTGCTCTGACCGGCACCCCGATCCTGGGCACGGCGCTTGCCGCCCGTGCGGCTGCCGGTCTCGAGACCGCCACCGGGATCCCTTCTACCACGTTGGCTCGACTCCTCTACCAGGCCGGTGACGCATCTGGTCTTCCCTCGGGGGTTGTGGTCG
>JAADGS010000095.1 GCA_013152275.1 Actinomycetota bacterium
ACCGGTTTGTGCGCAACACCTACAAGGTGAGTGGCAACGCCAAGCCGTTCCGTTGGGGATACGACCTGGTCACCATCGAGGTGTGGCAGAGCCACGGTCAAGACCAAGACGGCACGTTCCGCTAAGACGAACCATCACACACGACACACCAGGGTCTCCCAGCAGAGACTGACACCCGACAACCGCCACAGCGCTACTTCGAGGGGAGTGCGGGTACCGTCTGCGGTCGGGCGGGGCACTCGCGGTATCCACGTGCAGAGGCATCGGACGCATGCGGGGCGGCGGTCGGACACGGATGGAGAAGGCCAGTCCGGGCTCCAGACCGAGGGTCCGGTCAGGGGCCCTTCGCTGCTGCGATCCGATACCCGGCGACCGGGTGAGATCAGGCGTAGTAGCCTCTCATACCGCTGGGTACTCGAATCCGGGGGGAAAATGAGTGGCTACTTGGCTTCTTGGTTTGCGGCGCGTGTGGCTCGACATCCCGAGTCCGATCCTGTCGACACGCCGGGGAAGGGGCCTGATGTATCCGATCTCGGCTGCCGGCTCGGTCTGCTGTGGGTAAGGATTCGCAGATCGTATTCGAGCCTTGTCGCCAGTGAGGCAGGAGTCACGGTCCTTCTCCATGGGGAGGTCTACGGGCCTTCCGGTGCCCGCACTGCCGAGGGTCTCCTTGAAGCGTATCTTCGATACGGACCGAGTGTCGCCCGATCGCTGAATGGGTCATTCGCCCTTCTGGTACTCGACAATCGGCTGGGAGGCCTCCTGGTGATCACCGACCGCGTGAACTCTCACAAGGTCTTCTTGAGCGAGGATGACGGCGGTTGGTGGCTGTCGACTTCTCTGTATCGCCACCCTGGGGAACGACGAAGGCTCGACCCGGCCGGCATCGCATCGGTGCTCGCCTGCGGAGCGGCCCACGGTGGGCTCACTCCATTCGAAGGCGTACGTGTTCTGGAACCTGCCGCAGTGCACAGCTTCACCGAACGTGGGCACCGCTCCGAGTCATACTGGGATTACGAATCCGTGGCGCAGTCCGGGTCGGTTCGCGAATCGGATCTCAGAGGCGGTCTGGCCGATGCATTGCGATCAAGCGTGGAGCGTCGGATCCCGTCCGGCCAAGGCAAGCTGTTCGTGTCGCTGTCGGGGGGATACGACTCGAGGAGCATCGCCGGTTTCCTGTCGGAGGCCATCGACGACCGAGAGCGACTCCAGATCTTCACCTATCATCACGGCCCGCAGGTGGGAGATACCGATTTCGGCACCGCCTCGGGCACGGCCATCTCGTTGGGCGTACATCACCAGAGGATGGAAGGCTACAAAGGCGACCTCCCCTCCGTCCTCGAGGCCAACTCCTCGTTCGGCCAGGGGATGGCCAATTTCTGCACCGAAATAGGTGTCTGGCAGAGCTTGGGGCCCTCGATGGCAGAGAGCGACGAGAATCTGCTCTTCGTCGGCGACAGGTTTCCGCTCGCCTCGCCGCGAAGCGAAGACGGCGCGGCTCTGCTGGCGCAGGCCGACGTGTTCCCGGTCTCCACGATCGAGTGGCTCCTGAAGGGGCTCGGTTCCTCCAGTGCATCCGCTTTGGGGAATGGCTGGCGGGCGGCCTACGAGGGGCTCTTGGCGAAGATCCCGTCCGGCCAAGATGTGTTCGACAGTCTTCATCGCGTCAAGCTCGAACATAGGACGGACACGATCATGCTGTGGCGCGAGTGCTTTCAGACGCCCTACGTTCGTGTCGCAAACCCGTATTTCGACAATGAAGTGCTGGACTTCATGAGCCAAGTTCCTGCCCGGTCACGTAAGAGGTTGTACCGGGATGCGATCACGGCGGCTCTGCCGAGTCTCTTCCGGGAACCGACCGTCGATGGCGGGTGGAATCCTCCGGATTGGCCGCGAGAGCTTCGCCATCATGCGGCATCCATCCGCAACGCGGTGGTGTCGGTGCCCAGCCGGCTCGACGAGCTGATCCCGCCCGATGTCATTCTCCGTCTCCTCAAGGCCACTTCGGGAGTTTCGGCCACCGGAAGCGACGAGGCGGTCGCCACATTGAGGAGCCTTACGAAACGTTTGACGCTTGTCCGTCAGATGGTGCGGGCAGTCAAGCCGAGGGTGCGGCGTTCGGTGCCCATTCGGAGATCTCGACACCAAGTCCTCCTGGATCTCCTGACGCTTCGAGGTTTCCTCTCCGAAACGTTGCCGCGGTCGGTGGCGGCCGGTCGGCCATAGAGGGTCGTCGGCAACGCGCCCGGGTCGGGTACCGGGACTTCGTGTCACGCCGGAGAAGTGAACCGGAGGCTCCTCGATGACGTCGCCACGAAGACGGTCCGAAGTGATCGCCACGATTGACGAACTTCACCTTCTCGACCCATCGATCTCGACGTGTTCCCCACGTGGCGGCCGCGGACGCGGGCTCCTCCGACTACCGGCGCGTCGGTGCCGGTCGGCAGTTCGGAGAGGACCCGTCCGTCACCGGACCCAGGGCTCGTCACACGCTGCTCCTCCTGCCACCGACCTTCGGTATTCGGTCGGCACCGAGTGTCCGGCATTCACCCGTCGCCGACACTGCACGATGTGTTGACGGCTCCCCGATGTCACTCGAGAGGCGGGGAGATTCGGGGAGCAGATCCGGGGAGTCTCGATGAGCGCGGGTCACGTCTGGCGCGTGGGAATGCTCTCGGGACGGATCGGCTGCCGATGTTCTGCGGGTCACCTGTCAGTCGTTGACCTGTACGAACCGGCGGGCCATCTGCCGTCGGGCCAATCGGTAGTGGGTGTCTCGTGATGTCTGTCGGCTCGCCGGTCGCCGCATGCACAAGCGCGCCCCGAGATTTCTCCTAAAGGTGTCTCCCGGCAGGGCCGATGTCATCAGAAGCGGGTTGGGAGTCGCAATGGGGAGGATTCGTGGCGGTTCTTCAGAGGTTGAGCATGGCGCTCGTCGTCGTGGTCACGATGGCGCTGACGCTGCCAGTCGTGATGGTCGGGGGAGAACGAACCCATGACCGTGCGATCGCGGCGTCAGAGCAGATCGAAGACATCGTCCGAACATCTGGATCACAGAGTGTTCTGACGACAGAGGGAACCACAGACGGCGGACTCGACTGTGGTGACGGTCGAGAGGCGGGACTCGACGCGTGCGCAGCCGGTGCTTCAGGTTCCACGATGTCGATCTCCAGTACCCCGACATCCGCGATGGCGATCTCCGACACCTCGACATCCGCGATGGCGATC
Organism: Actinomycetota bacterium; assembly: GCA_013152275.1. Taxonomy (NCBI): domain Bacteria; kingdom Bacillati; phylum Actinomycetota; species Actinomycetota bacterium. Next base: position 3,229 of record JAADGS010000095.1, read on the forward strand.
TCCGACACCTCGACATCGACGGAGGCAACCACCACGATCGCCGCCTCCGGCACCACTCGCCCTCCTGGCTCCACAACGAGCTCAACCAGCGCCGGCGGATCGTCGTCGACGACGTCGACGACGGAGGGTGTGTCGGTTACGTCGACGTCGGTTGCGGTGGTTGGTTCGGGGTATTCGTTGTCGTGGTCGACGCA
>JAADGS010000096.1:0-11929 GCA_013152275.1 Actinomycetota bacterium
GACGTTGATCGCCGGCCCCGCTACGAACAGGCCTACCCGACCGGTGACGGCTCATGAGGTCGGCGGCTGCAACGGTCACATGACCGGCATCCGCAGACGCCGAACCGATCACCGTCGATTCGGTTGCCCCTCAGGCCCTGTTGGCGAGATCACTCATGAACTCGTCCGCCGGCACGAACATCTTCGCGTAGTGATGCACCCACTTGATCGTTCCGTCCTGTCCGACGAGAGCGAAACTGTGCGCCGGTCGATCCGAGTGACCGTAGACACCGAGCATCCCGTAGGCCGATGACGTCTTGCGGTTGCTGTCGATCAGGATCGGCGTCGTGATGCCGAAACGGGCCGCCTCGGTTGCGACCTGGTCCGCAGGATTCACCATGATCGGCACGAATGTGATTCCCTTTGCGGCCAAGTCGCTCGCTATCTCGGGAATCTGGGCGAAACAGCCGTCACACCCGACACCCATGGAGAAGTAGAGCAGCACGTCGCCACCCTTGGCCATGACGTCCTGCAACGAGACCATCGTCCCATCGCTCGTAGGGAGGGAGAAGTCCGGCGCCGCCGACGCCACGACCGCCTCGTTCGGGCCTGAAGACAGGACACCGAAGAGAACCAGCCCGACGATACCGATGATGGGTATGCCAAACCCGATCCACTTGCCGATCGATGACTTGCGTTTCGGCTCCGGACGCTTCCGTGGTTGCGCTCCTGCTCTACTCATGACAACTCCCTTCTGTGTCTTCATCTGTGCTTTCGTGATCTTCATGGTCCGTTTCGGGAGGTCGGCGCCGTCCCGCGATGGCTATGGCAAGCCCTGCAACCCCGACCAGGAACAGGCCGGCCGCCCAGTCGGGAATGACTGCCAGGACGTCGACCACAGGGCTGAGATGTTCTTCGAACCACGTGCCGATTCCCGCCTGGAATGAAGGGGCGATGGTCGCTCCCGACACCCCGACAAAGATCAACACGATCCCCATCGCTCCCATCAGGCCACTGGTGACCAGGTTGAGCGTGTTCGTGACGAACGTCTTGCCGGCCAGGCGCCAGGTGACCGTTCTGCCCTTCATGAAGTTCCGTTCGCCGATGTGCCAGCGGTCCCATGCGACGGTCATGATGAGCAACGGGAACACCATCCCGAACACGTAGGCGAGACCGATGCCGACCCCTTGCCACATGGAAGGAGCGACGGCCGAGAGGGTGACCACACCTGCCAGGACCGGAGCACAGCATGAACTCGCCGCCCCCGAGAACACGCCGAGGGCGAACACTCCGGCCGAATCGGTTCGTTGTATGTCGGGAGATCCCTTGAGCATCGGCAATGCCCAACTGCGTCCGATTGCAGCGGCACCGGCAAGCCCGAGAAGGATCAGGCCGGCACCGACGTATACGGCGCCGTGATAGCGAAGCAGCGAGCGGGTCAGGAAACCCACACCGAGGGTGACGGGGACCAGCACGACTGCGAGACCGAGGGCAAAGATGAACGTCAGAGGGAGGAGCCGCCATCGGCCGTTTCTCACCGCCGCCGACAGGTATGCCGGGAACATGAACACGATGCAACAGGGGGCAAACAGCGCCACCGCGCCGGCAAAGAACGCCGCGATGAGCGAGCCCCCGAGAAAGACACCTTCCATCAACCACTCCCCTCGACTCGTGATGCCAACACTTTGCGCAACTTGCGCTCCGAGATCCTTCCGTATCCGAAGAGCTCACCGTCGATCAGCAGCAGTGGCGGGTACGGGGCCCTCCATCGCCGTTGAGCTGCCGCACCGTCGGGTGACGCGAGATCGATCTCGGATACGTCGAGAGGAACATCTGCACCTACCCGCTCGAGAACCTCGCGGGCATGGCTGCAGTAGTGACAGCCGGGGCTCGTCACGAGAGTGACGGAATGCCTCAACCCGTCACCTCGAGCGTTCCGATCATGCCCGCCTCGGCGTGACCCGGGAGAGAACACAGGATTTCGTACGTTCCCGCGGGCGGATCGGCCAATCCGACCGTTTCCTGCCCGCCGGGCCCTGCGGCCACCCGGACGCCAAGCGCGGGGATCGTGAGGTCGTGAGGCAGCGCCCCCTCATTGACGAGGGTGATGTTCACCGCTTCTCCGGCGGGAATCGTGATGGTTGAAGGCTCGAACCGAAACTCCGAGGCCACGACCGTCACCTGCGCGGCACCCGGGATCGCCGGGGATCCGGCCGACCCCCAACCGTCGTGCATCGGATGCCCGCCCATCTGGCCCCACCAGCCGGACGGATTGTCACCGTGCATCCCTGCCCACGGTGTCCCCGACCACGGAAAGAGAACCGTGGACGAGACGGTGGAACCGACGAGCGCCACGGCGATCAGAGCGAGCCCGACGATCCAAAGGCGTTTCATCGCTCAGCCCCGCGACAGCTCATCACGACGAGCAACGAACTCGTCATGATCGATCTCGCCGCGCGCATACCGCTCCTCGAGGATTTCGAGCGCTCTGCTTTTCGGACGCGTTCCGCTCCCTGACGATCCGGAACGCACCGCCCAAACGATCAATACAACGATGCCGACCCAGAAGAGCAGCATCCACAGCGGCCCCAACCAGCCTCCCCATCCCCACATCATGAAGTCTCCTCCTCGGTCAGGAAGAGGATGGCGTGGCAAGATCAAGCGGAGATGAGCGCGAATGTGAAGCTTCGATGAAGGTTCAGATGGCCGGCAGGCTGATCTCGAACGTCGATCCCGATCCCGGCCCTTCTGATAGGGCGATGACATCGCCGCCGTGCAGACGTGCCAGGCGGCGGGCGATGGTGAGTCCGATACCGGTGCCACCACGTCGTGAGGTGCCACCCCGGTAGAAGCGTTCGAAGATGGTTTCGAGGTGCTCGGGTTCGATACCAACGCCGGTGTCGCCGACCGTAACGACGACTTCACCCGATCCTGTTCGGCCGGCGATCTCGACACGTCCGCCCGCAGGCGTGTAGGACAGAGCGTTCCCGATGATGTTGGTGAAGACCTGAGCGATACGATCCCGGTCGGCTCTCGCCGGCAGGGGGGACATGTCGTGGACGACGAGTTCGACGCTGTTGCTCTCGAACTGAGGCCGGAGCCGTGCAGCGACCTCGCCGGCCACCTCACCGAGATCGAGCCAATCGGCTTCGAGCTCGATGCGTCCTTCCTCGACCCTCGACAGCACACTCAGATCTCGCGCCAGTCGCTTCAATCTGGACGCTTCGTGACCGGCCGCGGCAAAGATCTCGTCACTTGGAGTGAAGACGCCATCGAGCAACCCTTCCATGTAACCCTCGATCGTGGAGAGCGGGGTGCGCAACTCGTGAGCGACCTCGGAGATCAGTTGAAGTCGCCGCTGCTCCACCATGTCGAGCGCTTCGGCGAGAGCGTTCACATCGGTGGCGAGGGCGGCAAGTTCCGCTTCCGCGGGCATCGGAACCCGCTCCTGGTACGAGCCGGAGGCGAGACGTCGAGCTGCTCGGCGCACGGCCTCGACCGGACGCAGGATCCGCCCGGACGCATACGCACTCACCACGAGCGCCGTCGCCACACTCGCACCGAGGGACACCGCCAGCGCCCTTCCGAAGGATGCGTTGAAACTGGTCTTGAGTTGACCGACCATCGAATTGGACATCGTTCCAAACGTTCGGGTCATTGCAGCGAGGTGTGCAGCAAAGAACTGAGGCGCAAGAATCTGCATCGTCACGAGCATCGTTATGGCGCCAACCACGACGACGGTCAGATAGGAGACCAAGAGGCGAACCCGCAGGGTCTTGAACGGAATCCTCATCCGGCCTCCGCCACGAACTTGTAGCCGACCCCGCGCACCGTGGCGATGAATCGTGGATCGGCTGCCTGGTCGCCGAGCTTGCGACGAAGGCTGGAGATGTGCACGTCGACGACTCGATCTGCACCGAAGTAGTCCCATCCCCAGACGCGCTCGAGCAGCTGCTCACGCGTGAACACCCTCCCGGGCGCCGACGAGAGAGCGGCGAGCAGATCGAACTCGAGCGCACTCAACTCCACATGCTCGCCGTCCCGCAGCACCTCCCTGCGAGCGGGATCGATCGTCACACCAACGAAATGCACCGCATCGTCCTCTCGGGACGAGGGCGTCTTCCATCTCCGGAGAACCGCTCGAATGCGCGCCGTGAGCTCGCGGGGGCTGAATGGCTTCGTCACATAGTCGTCCGCTCCAACCGTGAGCCCGACGACACGATCCACCTCCTCCACACGGGCGGTCAACATGATCACGGGAACGTCCGACTCGGCCCGAATCTCACGGAGTACTTCAAAGCCGTCCGATCCGGGCATCACCACGTCGAGAAGCACCAAGTCCGGCCGTTTCTCTCTGAACAGCCGAAGCGCATCGACGCTGTTGGCCGCCTCGACCACCTCGAAGCCGTCCGAGGCAAGATACGACGCGACCATTCTTCGAAGTCCGGCCTCATCGTCGACCACGAGGATCAGACGCTTGTCCATGTCCCGATGGTATCCGGCCCACGACCAAATCCGGTACTCCCGGCTACCCGGTCGACAAAGCCTTGGCCGTCGACCGATGATGAACCCCGCCTGGATGGGCGCGCCGACACACCGGCCACCCTTGGATACAGGCGTGATCTGGGCACACCGGAGTCCAGAATCGCCTGACTCGAACGCTTCTGGTTCGGACCTTCGAGCTCTCGATCAGCGATGCTTCGGTGGTCATGATGCGAACGGCGTCACCTGTTCGACCTGGGTGTTGCGTCCCAAGACGGCCTGGCAACGTTGCAGATCGATCAATCTCCCGTTGCACTCGAAGGGCTTGGCCTGGCTCGGGCACGAAAGCGGAGTAGAGGCTCTGATATCATCGGCGGGTGGACGCCGTTGCTCTGACCCTGGACGTGGTCACCGCCGCGGTGACCGGGGAGCAGCCCAGGGTTCTCACCGTCGGCGATCCCCCCGCCATCCCCTCGGGATCCCTGCGCAGGGATGATTCGACATTCGAACTGGCGGTGCGCCGCCTACTCAAAGAGCAGACCGCACTCGAGGTGGGCTACGTGGAGCAGCTCTACACCTTCGGCGATCTCGCCAGGACGGACACGGCGAGTCGCCGCAGGGTGTCGGTCACCTACCTGGCCCTGGTCGAGGAGACGACTCCGGCACAGGGTGCCGCCTGGAGCGACTGGTACGCCTTCTTTCCCTGGGAGGATCACCGTGTCGCCTGGCCGGGGGTACTCTCCGAGCGGGTCGAGCCGGAGCTCACCGCATGGGCAGGCGGAGACGCCGAGCGCAGCCGCAGGGTCAGGTCGGCGTTCGGCCTGGGTGTCGCCTGGGACCCGATCCGTGTCCTGGAACGATACGAACTGCTCTACGAAGTGGGCCTTGTCGAAGAGGCGTATCGTGATGCCGGCACGGAGCCGCCTTCCGAACTGGGAACGGGCCTCGCCCTCGGTGGTGATCACCGCCGGATCTTGGCATCGGCCCTGGGGAGGCTGCGGGGCAAGCTGACCTACCGTCCCGTCGTATTCGAGGTGCTGCCGGAGACCTTCACCTTGCGCCTGTTGCAGCGCACCGTCGAGGCGGTGATCGGAGTGCACCTTCACACGCAGAACTTTCGTCGTCTCATGGAGCGCGAGCGGTTGGTCGAGGGAACCGGGCAACGGGCGCCTTCGAGCGGAGGTCGCCCGCCCGAACTGTTCCGATTCCGACGCGAGGTGTTGGGAGAGCGACCTCGTCCCGGCGTGCGTTTCCCCGGCTACCGTTAGTATTGCTCAAGTTGAGCAAAAGAGATCGGAGCTTCCCCATGACCGCACCTGCCGTCGCCGACCGGATCGCAGCGGTCCTTCCCGCCGCAGAGGCAGCTCTCGCCGTGCCCCTGCTCGAAGAGATCGAAGAGTTGAAACGCACACGTAACGCCGTCGTTCTCGCCCACAATTACATGACCCCGGACATCTTTCATGGGGCTGCAGACCTCACCGGCGACTCCCTTGCCCTGGCGCGCATGGCGACAGAGACCGAAGCGGACGTGATCGTCATGGCGGGCGTTCATTTCATGGCCGAGACGGCCGCCTTGCTCAATCCGGATCGAACCGTGCTCATCCCCGATCTCGATGCCGGATGTTCCCTCGCCGAGTCGATCACGCCCGAGCAGGTGCGAACGCTGCGCCGCGCCCATCCCGGTGTCCCTGTCGCGGTCTACGTCAACACGTCGGCAGGCGTCAAGGCAGAGTCGGACATCACATGCACCTCCTCGAACGCGGTCCAGATCGTCGAGAGTCTCGGTGCGGAGCAGGTCATCTTCCTCCCCGACCGGTATCTGGCCGCGTGGGTCGCCACTCAGACCGAGGTCGAGATCATCGCCTGGCAGGGAAGCTGTATCGTGCACGAGCGGTTCACCGGAGAGGATCTCCGGTCCCACCGGAGTGTCATGCCGCGGCTGACGATCCTGGCGCACCCGGAATGCCCCCCCGACGTTCTCGAGGAGGCCGATTTCGTCGGCTCCACGGCCGCCATGGAGCGCTGGGTCACCGACCGCCGGCCCGAGCAGGTGATGCTCGTCACCGAGTGCTCGATGTCGGACAACGTGGCGGCCGCCGTCCCGGACGTCGAGTTCATCCGACCCTGCAACCTGTGTCCGCATATGAAGCGGATCACCCTCGAAGGTGTGCGCGATTCCCTCCTCCATCTCAGGCATCGCGTGGTCGTCGATCCCGATATCGCCGGCAGAGCCGCCGCCGCCGTCGAACGCATGCTCTCGGTGTCGTGAGAATCGAAACCGCCGGCACCGTCGTTGTCGGGTCCGGTATTGCCGGACTGTCCACTGCGCTCGCCCTCGACTCCTGCGTCATCCTCACGCGTTCCGACCTGGGATCGGGTTCGAGCCGTCACGCCCAGGGTGGGATCGCCGCAGCGATCGGCCCTGGCGACAACCCCGCCGTTCACGCCGCCGACACCATCGCCGTCGGTGCGGGGCTGAACGATCGGCTCGTCGTCGATGCCGTGACCGCTGCGGCTCCGGATCGGATCCGCCGGCTGGAGGAGCTTGGCGCCCGGTTCGACCACGACGGGAACCGCCTTGTGCTGGGAAGAGAGGCGGGACATTCGACCCGCCGCATCATCCATGCCGATGGCGATGCCACGGGAGCCGAGGTGATACGCACCCTCGTCGCAGCGATCCGGGCACGTGCCGGGATCGACGTCCTCACCGGCTACGACCTTGTCGATCTCGTGCGCAGCGAGGGGCGGGTGATCGGAGTTCTCGCTCTCGATCCGGTGGGCGACCCGATGCTCCTGCTCGCCTCTGCGGTCGTGCTGGCAACGGGCGGCATCGGCCGGCTCTTCCTGCACACCACGAACCCTCGGGAAGTGACCGGAGACGGCCTCGCAGCGGCCGCCCGGGCAGGCACCGAGCTGGCCGACCTCGAGTTCATGCAGTTCCACCCGACGGCCCTCGCCGTTCCCGCAGACCCGTTGCCGCTGCTCACCGAGGCCTTGCGCGGCGAGGGAGCCGTCCTCGTCGACGAGCGGGGTGAGCACATCATGGAGGGAGTGCATCCCGACGCGGATCTCGCCCCCCGGGATCTGGTGGCTCGCACGGTGTGGCGCCGGATGGAGCAGGGCCATCGGATCGGACTCGATGCCACCCATCTGGGCGAGCGGTTCCTCGAACGCTTTCCCACCGTCTGGGAGGCGGCCGACACCTTCGGCCTCGATCCGCGGCGGGAACCGCTTCCCGTCACTCCTGCGGCACACTTTCACATGGGCGGCATCGCCACCGACGTTCGTGGCCGCACGAGCCTTCCCGGCCTGTGGGCGGTCGGCGAGGTGGCCTCGACGGGGCTGCACGGCGCCAACCGGCTCGCCTCCAACTCATTGCTCGAGGGCATGGCCATTGCCGCCAGGCTGGCACGGGACGTGACGTCGACCGCGACGACGGCCCCGGTCGCCGATGCGGGACGGCTCGAGATACCCGTAGACGCACTCTCCGTCGATCGCGATCGCGACCCGGCGGCGATCGAGTCGATCCGGGAGACCGCCTGGCGATGGGTCGGCATCATCAGGGACGCTGCCGGGCTCGGCGCGGCCAGGGAGCACTTCGGCCTACCCGGACGAACAGGACTCGTCGAACGGAACCTCCGTGCCGTGGGAGGGCTGGTCGCCTCGGCGGCGCTGGCCCGTACCGAGTCGAGAGGGGCCCATTTCCGCAGCGATTACCCCGCGCTCGATCCCGCACAGGCGCACCGTTCGATGGTGCGGCCCGATGTGGCACCGTCGGTGACGCCTGCACTCGGGAGTCGGATATGAGGTTCATTCCTCCCGGCACCATCGATCTGCTGCGGCGCGCCCTTGCGGAGGATCTCGCCGCTGCGGGAGATATCACCACGAACGCCGTCGTGCCTGCAGGTGTCCGCATGCAGGCGACTCTGGTGACACGCGAACAGGGGACCATCGCCGGGCTCGAGGCGTCGCTGCGCGTGTTCACCCTCCTCGACACCGATGTGACCGTCACGGCGCAAGTCGACGACGGAACCACGGTCCGAGCGGGCACGGCGCTCGCGTTCCTCGAAGGACCGGCGGTGGGGCTCCTCACCGGTGAGCGCACCAGCCTGAACCTGCTCTGCCACCTCTCCGGGATCGCCACCGCCACCGCGGCAGCCGTCGCCGCCGTCGAAGGGACCGGCGCCGTGGTCGCAGACACGCGCAAGACCACGCCGGGGTTGCGAGCGCTGGAGAAGATGGCCGTTCGCCTCGGGGGCGGGCGGAACCATCGCTTCGGGCTCTATGACGCCGTCCTGATCAAGGACAATCATCTGGCCCTGGTCGGCTCCGTGGATGCTGCGGTGCAACGAGCCAGGGACCGGGTCGGCCACATGGTGAAGATCGAGGTCGAGGTGGAGACACTCGACGCCTTGGCGGAGGCGCTCGATGCCGGAGTCGACGCGGTGCTGCTCGACAACATGAGCCCTCCCCTGCTTCGCGAGGCCGTGCGCCTGGTGGACGGCCGGTGCATCACCGAGTCTTCCGGATCGATCACGCTCGACACGATTCGCGCGGTCGCCGAGACGGGCGTCGACGTGGTGTCGTTGGGCTGGATCACGCATTCGGCTCCCGCCCTCGACATCGCCCTCGACGCAGACTGACACCCCGATCCCGATACCGGACATCGGCGGCGTCCCCCACGCACCCGCAGCACGTGGGCGGGCAGGGACTCTGGGCTCCACATCTGGCGCGACCCGCAGACGGGCAGAGCTGCCGTGATCGACATGACCGCCGAGAACCGCCTCCAAGCAGAGCAACTGAGCGACGGGCCTGGTGCCGTGGGATTCGTCTTTCGCGCCGACCCCTCGTCTTCAAAGACGCCGCCGTCGTGCTGTGCACCCAGAACCCGATCGCCGCATCGACCATGGGTCGCCTCGAGCGGTTTCTTGCCAAAGGCTCGGGTTGACGAGTCAAAGCACAACTTGGTTACCTTTCCTCAGTTGGTTACGATTCCCTAGTACCTGCACGGAGTGTGCCCAACGACGGGAAGGAACGATTGCGATGGACGTCGAGATCCTGATCGGGCGCCTCGTGTTCGGCGTGCCATTCGTGGCCTCGAGCTTCGCCTCGCCCGAACCGGTGGAATGGCGGGATACGCCGAGCCGCCCGGCGCCAGACGGGTCAAACCTCTCGTGGGAGTGTCGGGGCTGCCCGTCATCGTCGATGGGGCTCGCCGGCATCTGCTTGGGCCTCGGACTCCTGCTTGTGATGTCGCTCTCCCCCATCGCGTTCTTGCTGCAGCCGAGATTCGAAGGCCGCCGGCGGAGGACAGAGATACGTGGCGTGTTCGTCGGTCGACGCCCCGGAAGCGACCTCGTCGCCGTCCGACCACGAGAGATCTCGGCGGTCCACTGCTCCAGAGGAACGGCATGACCCGGATGGAGGCAGGTCCAGCCCATTCGGATGAGAAAGAAAGGCGATAGTCATGAAGGAAACCATCCTCGTCGTCGGCGCGACCGGAACGTTCGGAGAGCCCGTTGCGCGACGACTGCATGAAGACGGATACGCCGTTCGCGTCCTGTCACGCAATGTGGAGAATGCCAAGACGAAACTTGGAGATTCGTTCGACTACTTCCGGGGTGATGTCGCGGATCCTTCCACGTTGGAGGACGCCATCGATGGATGCTTTGGGGTCCACATCAACTTGAGGGGCGGCCCGAGAGCCGAGGACTTCGAGCGAATCGAATACGGAGGTGTGGCCAACGTCGTCAAGGTATCGGCAGGCAAGGGAGTGCAACGCATCGCGTATCTGTCGGGCGCGGCGACGTTCGAAGAGAACGCATGGTTTCCCATGGTGAGGGCCAAGCTTCGGGCAGAAGAAGCCATCCGCGAGAGCGGTGTGCCCTACACGATCTTCTGCGCAACACATTTCATGGAGTCTCTGGCTCTCGCCGTTCGCGGCAGACGAGCCACGATTGTCGGAAGGCAGCCGCACCGCTTGCATTGGCTCGCCTCACGTGACTACTCGAGGATGGTTTCCGAAGCATTCCGACGACCCGAGGCAGCGAACAAGCGACTCTTCATCCAGGGTCCCGACTCATTCACGATGCCCGAGGCGATCGAGAAGTACTGCTCGATCGTGCATCCCGACATCAAGGTCTCGTCTGTTCCGATCTGGCTGCTCTCGTTGATCGGCAAGGTGTCTTTCAGTCCGGAGCTGCAGTCCGTCGCCGCACTGATGAGTTTCTTCGACAAAGTGGGCGAGGGAGGAGACCCTTCGGAAGCGAATGATCTTCTTGGCGCTCCGACGACCACCTTGGAGCAATGGTGCGAGGAACAACGCAAGATCGCCTGATCCGAGACCTGCCCGAACCATGATTCCGCTGCGCTCCTCGGCGGCAGGTGAGCCGGACCGCGGGGCAGACGAGGGACCACCATCTCGGTCTCCAAGAGATCCGGGGCGACCCTTGCCCTTTGGCGGACCGGCCACGGGCACGTTCCACGTCAACGCGCGACACCCGTTTGTTGCTCTCGATCGAGGAGAACCGCGTTGGCGGAGGCGGCTCGCTGCAGCCACCGTGCACTGCTCTTGAGGATGCGCACCTGCGTGGCGTAGTCGACATACACGAGCCCGAAGCGCACGACACTCGGTGCTCTGACACGATCAGCCCGGTGCAGAGTAGCTGGACCAAGCAGATCCCACCTGAAAGGCTCACTGTCAGCGAGGCCACACTCATCTTCACCAAACTTCTCAGGTCTTCTCAACAACACGAGTGGGTGTTTTCGCCAACACCCTGCAGTTGCCGGCCAACGAGATTCGCTGACCTGCGTGTTCGCCGCGTCAAGGGTGGTGTGCATTCACACCACTGGTCGGATTCTCACACTTGTTGCGGAGGCGTCTTCACTCGCTCACCCTACGGTGCGGTGATGGTCGTGGTGATGTTCACACCGGGTCCCGGTGTGAGGAGCGGGCCTACCGTGTCGAGGATCTCACAGTCGGTCGGGTCGATCGCTGCGACGGTCACACTGTCGGCATTCGTGAACGCGTAGACGAATGTCGGCTCGGCCCAGCGCCTGACTCACAGACGCTCCCGCGGCGAACCCGACGCCGCTGCAACTGTCGATCTCGTCGGATGGGATCTGGATCGGCTCACCAGACGTGTAGCCGTCGACTTCGGCCCGGATACGATCGGCATCACCGTGCGCGTCGACGACGAGCCTGCGCAGATCTCCGAGGGCGGAGTGATCGACGTTGCCGACCTGAGGGAGTTGCACCATGATGGGCGGCACGGTCGGGGGCGGCCGGCCGGGTGGCGGCGACGTCGTCGGTTCGGGTACGTACGCGTGGGCCTCGGCGGTGACCGATGGTCCGCCGCTCACGGCGACAATCCCCGAGACGGTACCGACGAACGTCTGGCCCGAGGTGGTCTTACCGGTCGCCGTATCGATCCGGACGAGCGTGTCCTTCCACTGTTCGGACGATTCC
>JAADGS010000096.1:11940-35403 GCA_013152275.1 Actinomycetota bacterium
CCGATGGCAAGCCTGCGCAGCAGGACCGGCCAGGTGCCGACCTGATCGAGGTCACGGTCATAGACGATGTCGCCTCGGATGAGCCGGTCCGAGTCGAGCCACACGAGCGGTGTCGTCCAGGCCGAAACGTCGGTCGCTCTGCCGGTCGTCCTTTCGGCGATGAGTGCCGGGGCCGATCCCAGCCGGAACAGACTGAGCCGGACCGGGTCGCCGCTGTTCGGATACTGCCCGGCGATCACTGCCGACGAGCCACTCGGGTCGATCGCCGCCCGGGCAGGGAACGTCGTTTCGAGCACGGTGGCGCGCGGGGGACGTTCGACGAGGTCCACGATCCAAAGCTTCGTGTCATGCGAGGCGATCGCCCAGCGCCTCGTGAACGCGATGACCTTTCCGTACTCGTCGGCGTCATAGAGGGTCGTGATCACACCGTGATCAAGCTCGAGGATCGACCACGAGTTCGATCCTGCGGCCGGCCCGCCAACCGGCGCCGGGACCGTGGTTGTCGGACCGAGCGAGGTCGGTGGTGAAGGATCCATGCCGGCCGGTGGCAAGGAGAGCAACGAACGCCGACCATCGCTGGTCACACAGCGAACCGCCCACACGGGACGGTCCACCGGCCACGTGTCTTCCATCGTGAAACCGGCCAGGTCCCACACCGACACCACCCGCCCGCCATAGGTATCGGAGGCGAGAACGACGATCTTGCGAGACTCGGGACAGACGGACACATCGCGAACCCCGCCCGGCCAGGCACCGTAGGCCAGCGTGTGCCCAAACTCGTCGATCGCCACCAGCGGCGCAGTCTCAAACTGACCGAACGTCCCCCACACGACCGCCACGATCGGACCCGCCCCGTCAGGTGCCGACAGAGTCGTTCGCTCCGGCGGCAGTTGAATGGTCACGGGAGCCGCCGCAGGCGTCGGCGTGGGTCCTGTCGTGACCACACCCACCGGAGATCCGCAGGCCGCCGCAACGAGAGAGAAGACGACAACCGGCAGGAACGCCGCCCGTCTGATCCAACCCGACATCGGACACCCCCTCTGTCCATCGATCATTCTTGCAGTCCCGCCTCATCGATACCACGTGGCTCAACGAAAGCAAGCCCATGACATGGCTCTGATGGCCCGTCGTCGAGGACCGTCTGGTCCGCGCCAGGATTCTGGAGGCTCGGCCGGCAGTCCCCCGCTGACGGAAAGCCGCCTGTAGTCGGATTTGAAGGGATCGGAAATCTCGTACCGCAAGAGAGCGTGCACTCAGCCTTCGAGATCGTCGAGGAAGCCATCGAGATCGTCAAACGATGCTGCACGTCCACCGGCGAAGTCGGCATCGGCCTCACGCTCCATGGTCTGCCAACGCTCAGACCAAAACCAGGCCTGACCCGCGTCGACAAGAACCTTGGGCGTCATGACGATCCGTCCCGCCTCCACCTTGAACTCGAGGACGGGCCCAGCCTCGAGGTGCGCTGGTCTCCGGACCTCGGCGGGAAATGTCAGCCGGCCTCGGTCTCGAAGCGTGGTGGTCGGAGCCACCCGTTGCGTCATCTCCGTGTCGCGCAGGGGGACAGAATCTCACATAGTCGCGTGGTACGGATGTCCGATCGTCGCCCACGAGTGGGGCGGAGCCCGTCCTGACTCTCACAGCGCCGTCCGCAGATGCGGGGGGTCTCGGCGGAGATCACTTCGCTCGGTCAGAAGGATCGTTTCCGGAAGGCCTCGGGACGTTGGGAGCCGCCGGTTCACACGTGTCGGTATCTGGAGTGCAAACCGGGTCGCAGATGGACCTGCCGGCCAGGAGCGCGGCGAACGTCTCCGAACGGCGCCGTTCGCCCGGTTGCGGTGCAGGTCGCCATCGGTAGCCGCCCATGCTCGAGCCGACCGACCGTCAGTCTTCCCTCGCACCTACCCACACCGCCGCAACCGGGTCACCATCCGGACGAGGAACTTCCATGCCCACCGCCACCAACCCCGGCCCTCCGGCGGTCACACTCAACATCACCTGGTCGCCTGCCCCGCCAAAGACGGCTTCCTCACCGGCAACCCGGGTCCAGGTCACCCCGTCGGGAGACGTCCACACCACCGCATCCCTGTTGCCGCCTGAACGGGAGGCATCCGAACCGACCGCCACCAAACCTGGCCCTCCGACAGTCACACTTGCCGCCGAACACCGCTTCATCGCCGGGAACCCGGGTCCAGGTCACGCCGTCGGGAGACGTCCACACCGCCGCATTCGGTTCGCCACCCGGACCGGAGGCATCCGAACCGACCGCCACCAACCCCGGCCCTCCGACAGTCACACTCGCCATCTGCTGGCGACCCACGCCCCCAAAGACCGCTTCATCACCGGCAATCCGGGTCCAGGTCACCCCGTCGGGAGACGTCCACACCGCCGCATCCGCACCACCACCCGCCGAATCCATACCGACCGCGACCAACCCCGGCCCCCCGGCGGTCACAGCAAACATCACCTGATCACTCGCCCCGCCCAAGACCGTGTCGTCGGCGGACGACCACGTAAGCCCATCAGAAGAGGTCCACACCGCTGCATCCCCACCACCATCCGCCGAAACCATACCGACCGCGACCAACCCCGGCCCCCCGGCGGTCACAGCAAACATCACCTGATCACTCGCCCCGCCCAAGACCGTGTCGTCGGCGGANNNCCATGCAAGCCCGTCGGGAGACGTCCACACCGCCGCAACCCTGGATCCATCCAAAGGCGAAGTAACCGAACCGACCGCCACCAACCCCGGCCCCCCGACAGTCACACTCGCCATGTGCTCGAAACCCTCCCCGCCCAAGGCGGCATCGTCACCGACGACCCTGGTCCAGGTCACCCCGTCGGGAGACGTCCACACCGCCGCATCCATATCACCGCCACCTATCACAGCATTCACCTCGCCACCTGCTGGAACCCATGCCCAACCGACTGCCACCAAACCCGGCCCCCCGGCCGTCACACTCAACATCCGGCGGGCACCCTCCCCGCCCAACACGTCGTCACCGGCAACCCGGGACCACACAGGCGAGAAAGCGGCCGGCCCGGCACTGCAAGCTGCCAGCACGAGCACCAACCCAAGAACCCAAGCTCCCCAAGACCTCAACGCTCCCCCTTCCGTCGATCGCACACACGGCGCACAACGTATCCAATCCTACCCACCCCGTCCCGGTTGGTTTCCTCGGAGGGGATCGGCTACCGGCCGCAACATCGTGAATGTCCCCTTCGAAACGGCACAGACACCGTGGCCCTCCCACACTCGAGGGCCGCCGCCACGCAGGCCCCCACGTGATTTCGCCTGGTCGAAAGGAGTGTCTTCGGAGGACCTGAAGGTCCTTGCACGCTCTGGGAGCGGTCTATGCACAGCCCCGAAGGGAGGTGCGATGAGGACCCTCACGCTGTCTGCGTTTGCCTCGACCACCGCACCGGCCTGCCAAGCTGGTTACGGCTGGCTGCCCGGCCAACACATTGGCATAGTATGAGATATGGTCAAAGAGTGCACATGCTGAGATCGCCGGCATCGATGGTGGAGACCCCGCACTGGACGATCGGGTCCCCACAATGAGACCAAACCGCGCGATAGCACCAATCCTCATCGTATTCGGCCTCGGGATCGTCCTGTTCCTCGCACTGTTGGCCGGCCCGGTCCTTGCCGCCGAGTCGCCGCATACGATCGTTGTCACCGTGACAGAGCGTGCCCCTCAGCCCGATTCCCTCATCCATGTGCAGGTGAAGGTTCTCGATGAGGCGAATCAGCCGATGGATGTCGATCGGCCGGATGAGCTGTTGGAGGTCCGTGACGAGTCGGGGGCTTCGTTCCCATTTCGACCGTTTATGGAACGCACGGACGTCGGTGTCTATGAGACGACCCTGTCGTTCCCTCGTGCGGGGATCTGGACGATCATCGCCGGTCCCGATGAGGCCGACGTGGTGAGGCTGCCCCGACGGGTCGAGATCTCGGTGCGAGGAGATGTGGCGGGTCCGCTGGACCCGGGATCGACCGTGGCGACCGCAGCGTTGGTGCTGTTCGGCGTCCTTATTGTGGTTCTGTTCGGAAGTCGCCTCCGGCGTTCGAAAGGGTCACGCAAAGCCTCACCGGAACCTGGAGCCCACGACACCTGGTGGTGGTGACACCATCAGCCCGGTGCCGAACGGCTGGACCGAACAGGTCGCTACCCGAAAGACTCGCTGTCGGCGAGGCCGCAGACGTCTCCGCAAGGTTTCTCACGTTTTCTCGCTAACAAGAGCGGGTATTTCCGCCTGTTCAGAAGGGGTGTGTTCGGAGGTGCTGATGGTCCTTGCACACTCTTCGAACCCGGCGTGCACACCAGCGCGTCTCGACGAGAAGCATGCAGCAGCCGACACCGTGCGAGGCGGAAATCGATCGCTCGAGTCCGTTGACCTGCCTGCCATCCGAGAACACCTGCACGACTCTGTGGCGCATCTCGCCGAGCAGGGCCTCTACGGCGACCAGCCCGACAGATGCAGCCTCCACAACTACGAGTGAACAAGAGCAAAGTTGCCCTGATGGTATCTTCAGGGAAGGGGCTTCCAACTCGCAAGCCACGAGATGGCATCGCCGGGTGTCATGAACGTCTCGACGTGGTACCGGTGAGATCCTTCTTCCCATTCGATGAATGACAGCCCAACGTCATTGGTGAACCTGCAGCCTGGCGAGGAGCGGACCTCGACAGGCTCCGCAGCATCCCAGCTTCCCTCCCCCAGCGCCCGGCCGGCGCAGGTCGGATGTTCCGGATCGGTCGGATAGCTTGAAAGCGAGAGGGCCTCTTCTCGCTGAGCCCGCATGAACGTCACATTGACATCCACGGAAACCTGATGAAACGGTTCTGTCCGAGTGATGGTCATCCGTCCGGTCGATGTGCCGGCTCCCGGTGGAAGAGACGCAGGGACGAGGACGGAACCACCCGCTTTGACGAGAGCAGAGCGTGCCGACGCCACGACCTGGCCCATGTCGTCGGCCGGCTGCCAACTGGTCTCGAAGAGCGGGAACGTCACCTGGATGGGTGCAGGCTCGCGCTCTGTTGACGTCGCTGCCGTCGTTTGCGAGGGTGCACCGGAGCAGGAGGCGCCGAGGACGAGCCCGACAAGGAATCCCGCCGCTGTTCGTCTTCTACGCATGGTTCCCTCTTCGTGCACCTTCCGACATGCATCCGGTTCGGACTGTACGGCGTCGGCCCGGCAGCGGCAATGAGATACCGCGAACCCCATGCCCACCCGGTATGTCGGTCCCCGAGGAAGGAGACCAGACCCTCTCGCCTGTCCTGCTTGCAGCACACCCAGACAGACGCCTTCCCGGCGCCGGTCATCTCCGCTCGGGCACCGAGGAGACTTCCGCCGTCACGAGCCGGCGTGACGGCTGCTCGTCCATCGCAGCGACCTCGACAAGGTACAGGCCGTGATCGGTCGCAACGCTCCCTGGTAGCGCTCGGTCCTTGCGTCTTTTTCACCAACAGAATGGCGTAATCTCGCCTGGTCGGAAGGGGTGTGTTCGGAGGTGCTGATGGTCCTTGCACACTTCTTGGGCCAGGCCGGCACATTCGTTTGGGTCCAGATCGGCGAACCTGAATGCGGTTCTCCGGGATGCGGGCACGGTGTAGCGTTGTGAAGGTAGTGACTGTTCTCGGACTTGTACTCTCCATGCCGGTTGCGGATCGCCTCGACGAGATCATCAGCGGGCGACGTTTGCGAGAGCCGGTGGTGATTGCCGTCGTCGTGACGAGCCTGTTGGTGCTGATCGGTGTGATCGTGTGGTGAGCGGTGCGAATGGAAGGCAAACGACGTAGCACGTCCAGACGTGATCCTTCCGGCGAACAGGCGAAGAGACTCTCGACGCCTGACCCAGATCGATGGTGGAACGCCGGATGAACCGCAAGGACGATCTCGTCTATGTGCCTGTCGGCCCTGACCGGTTCCGAGCACATCTCATCGCTGCTGCGTGCAACGACGAGGGCTTGACGGTCGAGCTACTCACTGCGGACGACGACGGCACCTTTCCGTGGTACGGGGCAGTTCAGCCGTACCGGCTGCTTGTACATCGCAGCGACATCGACAAGGTACAGACCGTGATCGGTCGCAACGCTCCCTGGTAGCGCTCGGTCCTTGCGTCTTGTTCACCAACAAAATGGCGTTATTTCGCTAACACCCCACAGTGGAGCTGCCGGGATTCGAACCCGGGTCCTCACGGGTCTCAGCCCGCCCTCACCATCATCCTCACTCACGGTGGAGGTAACCGTCGGCCTTGCGGCCCACCGGTCTTTGCCGGCTGTCAGTTCGTCTCTTCCGAACTGTCTGGCGGTCTTTCCCTGCCGTCAACCACGCTTCTGTTGCCAGGCTGCGCGGTCTGGCCCCGTCTCCCCTTGCGGGGTGCGATGTTCCTACAACCGCTTACGCAGCGTAGGCGAGTTCTGAATTGTCAGATCTCTCTTTGCCCCGTTTAACGAGTCTGAGCAACTCGGATGGTGGACATGGTGTCGACTCCGCAAGTCGATTCCATTCAGCCCCTCGGTTGTTCACCCACGATACCGCATACCTGGGGATTCAGGTTCCCCTTTCTCGGCGCTACCCGGTACCGTGTCACCAGTATGCCCGAGCTCGACAACCCGTTCGACGAACCCGCCCGGCGGCCCCGCGGGCCACGGACATGGATCGGCATCGTCGCCCTGGCGGTTGCCGTCGTGGCTCTTGCAGCCAACTTCACGCTCTACCAGAGCCTGCAAAAGGCAAACGATGATGCCTCGGCACTCGAGAGTCGGATTGGCGGCCTTCAATCACAGATGACCGCCCTGCAGAACTCGCTCACCGACACCGAAGATCGTCTCCAGGCGGTCGAGTCCTCACCTGTACCGGTCCTAGACGCTGCACCGGTCGTCTCCCAGGACCTGCCGCTGTTCCCCGGCGGAGGCCAGGACCCGGCCCAAGGGCTCATTCTCGGCGACGTCTCCGGCGTCTGGTACTCCGACGGTGCCACCCACACGATCGACCCGACAGACGGAACGCCCCGAGCCTGGCTGATCTGGGCGCACTGGTGCCCCTACTGCCAGAAGGAGCTTCCGATCGTGAAGGCATGGTACGAAGCCAACGCCGCGGACAACCCGCACATGGAGATCGTCAGTATCACGACCGCCATGGACGACTCGGCCGCCAACCCGCTGCTGCCGTACCTGCAAGAGCAGCAGTTCCCCTTCCCGGTGATCATCGACGACTCGGGGGCGCTGGCCCGCCAGTTCGGCGTCTCGGCATTTCCCTTCTGGGTGTTCACCGCACCCGACGGCGCCGTGCTGGGCCGCACGGCGGGCCTCCTTCCCGAAGACCAGATGCTCGCCATCTTCGAACAGCTCGAAACCATCGGCGCCGAGTCGTAGAGCCGCGACCACACACCCGACCCTCCGCACACTCCGCCCAAAGAAAAAAAGACCTCGGCTCGTCCTTCACCGAGCCCACTCCCCCAGGAACAGAACGTCAGGTCCGTCCTCGGTGCCGAGCCGCCCGGTCCATCTCCCGACGCTGCTCCTTGTCCCTGATCGCCCTACGCTTGTCGTAATGGGCCCGCCCCCGGCCCAGGCCGAGTTCGAGCTTGGCGATGCCATCCTTGAAGTACACACGCAGCGCCACGAGCGTCAGGCCCCGCTCGGCCACCTTGGCGCCGATCCGGGTGATCTCTCTGCGGTGCAGGAGCAGCTTGCGGTCACGATCGGGATCATGCCCGCCACCTCTGGCATACGAGTACGGGGAGATGTGGCAGCCGACGAGCCAGGCCTCTCCATCCCTGAACTGAACATATGAGTCCTTGAGGTTGACGAGTCCTGCCCGCGCGCTCTTGACCTCTGAGCCCTTCAGGACGAGACCTGCCTCGATCGTTTCGGTGATGTCGTACTCATGTCTCGCCTTGCGGTTGGTGGCGACGACTTTCACGGCAGGTATTTCATCGGGTCTACGGGGGTGCCGTTCTCTCTCGTTTCGAAATGCAGGTGAGGGCCGGTGCAGTATCCGCTGCAACCGACGTAGCCGATCACCTCTCCCAGCTTCACATTCTGACCGTTCCTGACGATGATCTTGGATTGGTGTGCGTACAGCGTCGACAGACCTCCACCATGATCGATGACTGTCGCGTTGCCGTAGCCGCCGTACCTCTGAGCAAGGATCACGGTCCCGTAGCCGGCAGCTCTGATCGGAGTTCCGTAGCCGGCAGAGATGTCGATGCCCGTGTGCAGTTTCTTGGTCCCGAAGATCGGGTGGATTCGCCAGCCGAACGGAGAAGTCACCCTCCCGTTCACGGGCCACGCGAGCTTCGACGGACGTTCACCCGAGGCACGCTGCCGAGCAGCGATCTCGGCCTCCATCTTCTTCGACTCACGCTCGAGCGCCGTCAGCTCACCCTCGATGGATCCGATGTCACGCGTCACCTTGTCGAGCAGCTCCTGCTGGCGGTCCATCTCGGCCTGCGCCTCCGACCTGCGGATGTCGACCTCCACGCGGTCCGCCTCCAACTCTGCGCGCCGCTGGTCCAGCTCGGTGAGCGTCGTCTGCACGGCAGCCTTGCGCTCTTCCACACCCGCCTTCTGACGCGCCTCGAGGCTCTGCAAACCCTCGAGGTCGTTCACCAGCACCTCGCTCGATGACACCACCTCCTGGGCGTAGTCCACGCTCAACGCGGCGGTGGTCATGTCGCCGGCGCCGAAGACGACCGCCCCGAGATCGGGAACGCCACCCATGTACATCTCGACTGCCCGGTCACGAATCAAGGCGTGGGTATCGCGAATGCCCAACCGTGTATCGGCGAGCTGCAGCTCCAAGTCGGCGAGCTCGGCCTGTACGGCTGCCAGGTGTGCCTCCTCGCCGGCAATCGTCGCCTCCACATCCCGCACCCTGGCTTCTGCGAGGTCCAGCTCGATCCGGACCGCGGCCAGGCGCTCCCCGGCCGACGCCAGCTCATTCTGGATGGCGGTACGCGCGCCTTTCTGGGCCGAGATCTTCTTGTTGAGATCCGAGATCTGCTTCTCGATCTCGTCCAGCCGCCGTTCCGGATCGGACGTGGCACCGGCGGGAATCGACAGAACCACCAGCATCGCCACCACGACTACGACGATCAGCTTGCGCACGTCACACCTTCAGGAAACGGCGAACGCCGGCGGCGCTGCCCAGTACACCCGCGATCGCTCCAAACGCCAGAATCACGATGCTCCACTTGATGAGGAAGTCATTGCCGACCGATAGCCGGATCAGAAACGTGCTCGGGATGCGGCCGGCGATGAAACTCTGTGCGGTCCAAATCGCACCCACGGCGAGTGCCGCACCGATCAGCCCCTGAATCATGCCTTCGAGGAGGAACGGGATACGAATGAACCAACTCGAGGCACCGACGAGTCGCATGATCGCCACCTCGTCCCGCCGAGCGTAGACCGCCATCCGGATGGTATTCGCGATGAGCACGATCGACGCGATACCGAGCAGGACGGCCAAACCGATCCCAAGCCAGTTGAGTGCGCTCGTGACAGAGGAGAGTTGGTCGAACCGATCGGGGGCAGTCACGACTCTGCGGACCGCAGGATTGTCGATCAGTCGATACGTGACGTCTTTGTAGGTCTTGATGTCCACGAGTTTGATCCGGATCGATGGCGGCAGGATCGAAGGGTCGACATTCTCGAGGAGGGCGGGCTGCTCGGCGAACATCTCCTTGAATTCCTTGTAGGCACACTGCTTGTCGCAGAACCACGTGTCCTTCACCTCGTCCCAACCTTGGATCTCCGCCTGCAGGTCGATCTGAGCCTGGGCGGGTACGTCGTCCTTGAGGAACACGATCACGTGGTCGCCCTGCTGCCAGCGATCCGTGTTCACTTTGACGAGCTCGCTGAGCACGAGAGCACCGAACAGCAGTGTGAGGCTGATAAACACCGCGACGATGGCGGCAGTCATGACGAGCAGATTGCGACGCAGGCTGGAGAACGCTTCTCGTACGAGGAATACGAGCCGTCGCATCAGGAACCACCACCTCTGTTGATGCTCTCGTAGGTACCGCGGCTTTCGTCACGGATGATCTTGCCACGCTCCAATTGGACGACCCTTCGGCGCATCGCATCGACGATCGCATGATCGTGCGTCGCCATCACCACCGTCGTTCCGGTACGGTTCACACGATCCAACACCCGCATGATGCCCACCGACGTCGCCGGATCGAGGTTGCCCGTCGGCTCATCCGCAAGCAGGATCGGTGGCCGGTTCACGAACGCCCTGGCGACCGAAACACGCTGCTGTTCACCACCGGAGAGCTGGCGAGGATAGCGGTCGCCCTTGGTCTGCAGACCCACCAGTTCGAGCACCTGCTGTACCTGACGGTCCACGACCGAGCGGGGCCGCCCAAGCACCTCGAGCGCGAACCCGACGTTCTCGGACACGGTTCGGGCCGGCAGCAGTTTGTAGTCCTGGAACACCGTCCCCACCGAGCGGCGCAGATGGGGAACCTTCCACGCGGGCATCTTGGTGATGTCCTTGCCCGCCACCCATATCTTGCCTCGTGTCACCCGTAGCTCACGCAGCACCAGACTGATGAGCGTCGACTTGCCGGAACCCGACGGGCCGACGACGAAAAGGAACTCGCCTTTCTTGACGTCGAGGTCGATGTCGCGTAGCGCGACGGTGCCTCCCTCGAACACCTTTGTGACACCTTCAAGAAGAATCATGGACCACTCACTTCGGCGGCGGCCCCAACATCGGAACTGCCGGACGTATGTTCCGCCCCGAACTCCGCCCCGGGCGGTAAAAAGGATAACAAGCATCCTGGACGACACCACATCATTGGGCTTGCTGCTCCTGTTTCTCGCGCCGCCAGTGAAGGTAGGCCTCCACGAACTGGTCGAGGTCACCGTCGAGGACTCCCTGTACGTTGCCGACCTCCACGCCGGTCCGCAGATCCTTCACCATCTGATACGGCTGCAGGACATAGGAGCGCAGCTGGCGGCCCCATGCCGCAGCCTCCTGGTCGCCGCGGATCTCTTCGAGCTCCTTGGCTCGCTCCTGTCTGGCGAGTTCTCCGAGCCGGGCCTTCAGGATGGCCATGGCGCGGGCTCGGTTCTGCAACTGGGAACGCTCGTTCTGACATGTCACGACGGTGCCGGTGGGAAGGTGTGTGATCCGTACGGCCGAGTCGGTGACGTTGACGTGTTGCCCCCCGGCTCCCTGAGAGCGGTACGTCTCGATCCTCAGGTCGTCCTGGTTGACCTCGACCTCTTCTTCCTCCACCTCAGGGATGACATCGACACCCGCAAACGACGTGTGGCGTCGCCGGGCCGCGTCGAAGGGGCTGATCCTGACCAGGCGATGCACACCGCGTTCTCCCTCGAGAATCGCGTACGCGTGGTCACCGTCGACGGTCAGGGTTGCCGACTTGATGCCTGCCTCGTCCCCAGGGGTGATCTCGTCGATCTCGACGTTCAGACCTTTGTCCTCGAGATACCGCAGATACATCCGCAGCAGCATCTCCGCCCAGTCCTGCGCATCGACACCGCCCGCGCCGGCGTGCACACTGAAGATTGCAGGCGCCTCGTCGTACGGGCCGAAATACAACGACTCCGTCTCGAGCTTCTGAAGGTCCTTCTCGGCGGCGAGTAGACCCTCGACGGCCTCACGTGCCGCCCCGGCGTCGTCTTCCTCGCCCGCCAACTCCAGCATCACCTCTGCGTCGTCGAGGGCGGTGTCCAGGCGGTCGACGTGTGCAATGAGTCCCTCGTAACGGGACAAGGTCCGGTTGACCTCCGCTGCACGGGTCGCATCGGACCAGAGGTCCGGCGAGGCCGCCGCTTCTCTCAGCTTCGGGAGTTGTTCTGCCTTGGCATCGAGGTCAAAGGAACCTCCGGGCATCGGAGAGACGGGCACGCAGTTCACTCAGGAGCGATCGGGGGTCGATATCCATATCGGTCGAGAATGGTAGCGGGTGGTCGTCCGTTGTCGGCGACCAGCAACCAGCCGACGGCAACCAGCAACGAACCTGCGCCCGCCCCGCAGGCTCACACCACCCCAGGCACCGCTACGAAACACAAGATACGAGGTACCGGCAGGTCAGTCGCCAGACGCCGGAGCCATCTGAAAAGGTTGGGTTCTTCGGGACACACCGACGAAACGTATTCCGTATCTCGTGCTTCGTACCTGTGCTTGATCTCTCCGTGCCGGCACCGACACACGGAGCACCAAATACAAGGTACGAGGTACCTCTTCTCAGGTCCTCTTGCCGTGGCAGTGCTTGTACTTCTTGCCGGACCCGCAAGGACACAGTTCGTTGCGACCGACCTTGGTCGACACCGCCTGACGGCTGGAACGGCCACCGGCGGCGGCCGCCTCCTGCTGATGGATGCGCTGTTGCTGCCTGGCCTTCTCGGCCTCCTGCGCCACCTGCACGTGGAAGAGGTAACGGGCCGTATCACGCTTCACGGAATCCACCATCTCGGCGAACATGTCGTAGCCCTCACGCTGGTATTCGACCAGCGGATCCCTCTGTCCCATCGCTCGCAGCCCGATCCCGGCCCGCAGGTAGTCCATCTCGGCGAGATGCTCGCGCCACTTCGTGTCGATCACGGCCAGCACGACCGTCTTCTCGATCTTGCGGAGCGTCTCGCTTCCCAACTCCTCTTCCCGCTCGTCGTAGAGTGCCTGTGCCTCTTCCACGGCGGCCTCGACAACGTCGTTTACGTCGATCCCGCGATCGGCTTCGAGGGAGTCGGGTCCGAGCCCGGTCGTATAGAAGACACCGAGCTGCTGGCGGAGTTCGTCCCAGTCCCAGTCACGAGGAGAAGCTTCACCGAGCACGCCTTCGACGGTCGACCGGATGCTCTCTTCGATCCAGTCACGAACCAGCGTTTCGCTCGATTCCTGACGAAGCAGATTGTTGCGCCATTCGTAGATCACCTCGCGCTGGCGGTTCATCACTTCGTCGTACTTGAGCACGTTCTTACGAATCTCGAAGTTCTGCGCTTCGACCTGCCCCTGGGCCTTCTCGATGGCCTTGGAGACCATCTTCGCCTCGATGGGTACGTCGTCGGGGATCCGGAGACGGTTCATGATGGCTTCGACCCGATCGGAGGCGAATCGGCGCATGAGATCGTCGCCCAGTGACAGGAAGAACCGCGACTCGCCCGGGTCGCCCTGACGGCCGGACCTGCCTCTCAACTGGTTGTCGATCCTGCGGGACTCATGGCGTTCGGTACCGACCACATACAGCCCGCCGACTTCGAGAATCTCCTCGCGTTCGGCCTCGGTGCGCCGGCGGAACTCTGCTTCCATCTCCTCGAGTGCAGCCTCGTACTCGTCCGATCCCGGTTCGTAGCCGGCCTTCGCGACCGCGGCCTTGGCAAGTCCCTCCGGGTTCCCCCCGAGCATGATGTCGACGCCACGACCGGCCATGTTGGTGGCGACGGTGATCGCACCCTTGCGACCGGCCTGGGCGATGATCGCCGCCTCACGGGCATGCTGCTTGGCGTTGAGAACCTCGTGAGGGATCCCTCGTTTCTTCAACGCGGCCGACAGACGCTCCGACTTCTCGATCGAGACCGTGCCCAGCAGCACCGGCTGGCCCTTCTCGTAGCGTTCGACGATGTCGGCGACGACGGCGTTGAACTTCGCCTCTTCGGACTTGTAGACGAGGTCCGGCTGGTCGATGCGGATCACCGGCTGGTTGGTCGGGATCTCGGCGACCTCCAGGTTGTAGATCTGTGCGAACTCGGCAGCTTCGGTCTTGGCGGTACCGGTCATTCCGGCGAGCTTCTCGTACATCCGGAAGTAGTTCTGCAGGGTGATGGTTGCGAGTGTCTGGTTCTCTTCCTTGATCCGGACGCCCTCTTTGGCCTCGATTGCCTGGTGGAGACCTTCCGAGTAACGCCGGCCTTCGAGCATCCTGCCGGTGAATTCGTCGACGATCTTCACCTCGCCATGGTCGACGAGGTAGGCGACGTCGCGCAGGTAGAGCTCTTTGGCTCGCAACGCGGCGTCGAGATGGTGGACGAAGTCGACGCTCGTGTAGTCGAACATGTTCTCGACACCGAGGATCTGCTCGACGCGGGCAACACCTTCCTCGGTGGTGAGCACCTGGCGCTTGCCCTCGTCGACGGTGTAGTCGACGTCCTTGGTCAGCCGGCGCACGATCTTGGCGAACTCTCGATACCACTTGGCCGTATCGGCGACCACGCCACTGATGATCAGTGGCGTCCTGGCTTCGTCGACGAGGATCGAGTCGACCTCGTCGACGATGGCATAGTGATGCCCCCGCTGCACGAGGTCCTCGATTCGCATGGCCATGTTGTCACGCAGATAGTCGAAGCCGAACTCGTTGTTCGTCCCGTAGGTGATGTCGGCCGCATAGGCGGGACGGCGTTCTTCAGGCGACATCGCTCCCTGGATCAGCCCGACCTCCAATCCCAGGAATCGATAGATCCCACCCATCCACGCCGCGTCACGTGACGCGAGGTAGTCGTTGACGGTGACCATGTGCACGCCTTTGCCGCCAAGGGCATTGAGGTAGGCGGGCATGGTCGAGACGAGGGTCTTGCCTTCACCGGTCTTCATCTCGGCGATCATCCCTGCATGCAGCGCCGCTGCGCCGATCACCTGAACGTCGAAGTGGCGCTGTCCGAGGACCCGCTTCGCCGCCTCCCGGACGACGGCGAACGCTTCGACCTCGATGTCATCGAGCGTTTCGCCGTCGGCCAAACGCTCACGGAACTCCTCGGTCTTGGCTCGCAGGGCAGCGTCGTCGAGCGCTTCGACCTCCGGCTCGAGCGCGTTGACTTCCTCGGCTATCTGCCCGAGATCTCGGAGAATACGCGACTCACCGGCGTGAAGGACTTTGTTGATCAGAGACATTGCCAACTTATCTTATCGGCGCGCCGGCCTATCTCGGCGGGCTTCGCTCGTGAGGCTCGTTCCGCTCGCCGTATTCGGTACTCGGCACCGCAGCCAAGGTCGTGACCAGACCGCCGGGCGACGCCACGGCTCGTGCCGACGACCGACGACTTCCTACACCATCTGCACGATGATGCCGACGCTCTCGAGCAGCGCGGCGGGCTCGACGCCGACCGTGTCCGGGAGTAACTGATCGGCAATCGTCCGCTCCCCGATCGTCGTCTCCACAGGTACGTCCAGGAGCGCTTCTCCGGCCGGACGCACGAGCACGACGTCGGAAACGCCGCCGCTTTCGTTGGCGCGAGTGACCATCACGACGTCTCCATCGGAGAGTTCGAGCAGCGATCCGGGCGGGTAGACGCCAACCATCTCGATGAACGCCCTGGCGAAGTCCGGATCGTAGATCGAGCCCGCGCCCGTCAGCAGGACGAACAGGGCGCGGTTGGGCGTCTCTGCCCTGCGATAGGAGCGCCGGGTCGTGATCGCGTCGTAGGTGTCGGCCGTGGCGACCAGCCTGCTGTAGAAGTGCAGATCCCGTGACAGTCTTCCGGCCGGCGGGTAGCCGTGGCCGTCATACCGGGCGTGGTGTTCGAACGCCACCGTCGCGGCGATCTCCTGATACGGTGCCGCAGCGGCGAGGATCGACGCCGCTCCCTCCTGGGGATGCAGCTTGATCTGACGCCACTGCTCGGCATCGAGCCGGCCCGGATACTGCAGGATGGACGGCGGGACCCGTACCTTGCCGATGTCATGGAGCAGGGCGCCCATCGCGAGAGCGGACATCTGGTCTTTCGGCAGACCGAGCAGCCGGCCCATCGCTATCGAGAGAATGCAGACGTTCACCGAATGGAAGAACGTGTACTCATCGTGGCTCTTCATCGTCGAAAGCAACAACGATGCGGCGGGCTGAGAAATGGTCTGCTCGACGAGATGCTCGACCGCCCCCGCCGCTCCCGACAGGTCGAACTGTTCATCGCGCTCGATGGCCGCCGCCATGCCGCGCAGGACATCGAGCGAGCGCGAATACGACCTGCGCACACCGCCGGCGGCGTCGGTTTCCAGATCGGCTCTCGTGAACGGCGACTCGTTGAGCCGGATCGTCGCTTCGGCGGGAACGTCACCGCTCAACCCGGCTATGAACGCTCCGAGATCGGCGACATCTGCGCCTGCGACCGGAGCATTGAACGTGATCGATTCGATACCCCGGGACTGGAGCGTCCGCAGAAGGTTGCTGAGTTCCAGCGAGGCATGCGGCAAGATCGACCGTCCGAGGTGGATGGTGTCGCCGAGCATGGTGATAACCGCCTCACCGTCTTCCCTGCGGGCCAGTGTGTCCGCGGCCGTCGTTGCGACCTCCAGCGCCTCGCCGGTCGAAGGGTGGCCGGTCGGGTACAGGCTCATCTGGCGCGCGAGCGCCTGGATGCCACGAAGTGCCGTACGGGCCGCCTGTTCCCTGATCATGCGCCAACTCCCAATGCTTCCCTGGCCGCGGCCCGCAGTGCTCGTCCTCGACCGGTGAGGACGAACCGGCGTCCTGCGACGGCTCTGAGCGCCTCCTCGCACCTCGGACTCGCACACTCCCCGAGATGCCGAATGACTTCTTCCTTCTCCGATGACGAGAGACGGCCCTTCAGCGCTTCGATCAGATAGCCCTCGGCCTCCTCTCCCGAACGGGCTGCGAGCAGACCGACGGCGGCACGCCGAACCACCTCGTGGTCGTCGTCGAGTGCACCCCCGACATGCTCGATCGCGCCAGGATCGATCGCATTCAGGGCCCTCAGGGCCTCGACGCGCACCCGATGGTCTCCGTGCGCAAGCAGCCTGGCCAGTTCGGGCACCGCCTCGGGGTTGCCGGAGGCTCGAAGAACCATCGCCAGGTTCCTGACGACGAACCATCGATCGTCGTCGAGAGCGGCCAGAACCGGACCCGGATCGTGTTCGGCCACTGCGCCGAGGATGTCCATCAGCGCCTTCCTGCGGGAACGATCCTCTTCTTCGGCGAGAAGGCCGAGCACGATACCCACCTTCATCGCTCCAAGCTTCTCGGCCAGGCGCCGTGCGGCATCTCGGCCTTCGCCCGAGACTTCGTCGACGAGCAACTCGATCACATCGCGGGTGCACGCAAGTTTGAGAGCCTCCTGAACCTCGCTGCTGCGCTCCGGTGGATACGTCGGCGCGTCGACCACACTGTGGAACCACAGCTCGGCGTGGCGAAAGTGCTGCCGCCGGACACTCGCGATGATCTTGCCCGTGAGCAAACGCATCAACCGCCGAAAACGATCACTGCGATCCTCCACGGCGAGCAGGCCGCGAAACGTGTCGAGCGTGTGATAGAAGTGGCGCCGCGGGTCCGGGAACTGAGGTCGCAACTCGGCGACGGCGGACGGCTCCGAGAGACTCTCCTCCACGGCACCGAGCAGGCGCTCTTGGACACGTGCGGTCACCATCTGCACGGCATTTGCCGCGCCTTCACCCGTGTCGAACAATGCGAGAAGTTCATCCGGTCGACGGTCCGCCTCATCGGTTGCGATCCGTGCGTAGTCCAGGAGGAGCGCAAAGCCCGCCGAGTCGAGCTTCGGAGCGATGCGTGCCAGCTCGTGGCCGGCGAACTGGTCGAGAAAGAGACGGTCGATGACGTCGTCGTAGGCGACCAGGAATGGTTCCAGAACCGCCACCATGAACTGCTCACCCAGGGAGAAGAACGCCTCGACGAACGCCCGGACGACCTGCTCGCAAGCTGCAACATCGGACTCGTCGATCAACCGGTAGGTCTCACGGAAACGTGTGTGGAACAGCCCTGCGAGCCGTGCGGGATCCCCCTCGGCCTCCTCAACCAGTGCGGCGGCGAACTCGACCGGATCCAGTGCGCCGGCCATCGCATCGCGCACCACGTCGTCGCGTTCAAACGTCGGCCCCTCGGCCCTGATGGAAAGCGGGATCTTCGTGACGACGGAAATGCCGCCGATGCCTTCCCTCATGAGGAGCGCGGGAAGGCCCCCACCTTGTTCGATCGCCTGTTCCTCCAGCGCGAGCACGCCCATGAATGCGGCCAAGTCACGATCCGACGGAGGCTCGGTCACGCCGACCGACGCTATGTTGTGGACATAGCACCGTTGCGCGAACCGTTCCACGGCATCTCGGGTGACCTGGACCTCCTTGTCGTCACACAGGAAGAACCCGGGCCCGACATCGAGCCATACGTGCCCGGCCGCCAAGGCAGCGCGAAGTGACTCTCCGATCCGGTGAAACGAGGGCTGCGTCTCCGGATCCGGGTACAGGTTGTACACGGTCCAGGCGCCCGCGAGTGCCTCGACAACTTCGGCGGCACCCGTCTCGTCATTCACATCTACCCGCCGATCTGAATCAATTCCTCACGTACAGCGTAGAGGACGGCTTCATTTCTCGAATGCAATCCGAGTTTGTCGAGGATATTGCGAACATGGTTCTTGACCGTATTCTCGGAGATGTACAGCTTCTCGCCGATCTGGCGACTGGTCATGCCCGAGGAAATGAGCTCGAGCACTTCGATTTCACGGCCGGTCAGCTCCGGCTTGCGCGTAGAGAAGACCTCACGATGTTTGAGCAGGCCGGCGACCGTATCGAACAGTTTCGCCCCCATGCGCGGAGAAACGACGGCACCGCCTTCCCACACGGCACGCATCGACTCGACGAGCTCCGGAAACGGGGTGTCCTTCACGACGTATCCCCGGGCGCCGGACTTGATGGCGGAGAGCAGATCCTCCTCCGATTCGCTGGACGTGAGCAGAACGACGTTCGCGCCGCCCGAAGCCTCCCGGATCGGACCGACGACCTCCAGCCCCGACATGCCCGGCATCAGGACATCGAGCACGACCATGTCCGGCCGAAGTGAACGAGCCATCGTCAAGGCCGTCATCGCATCCTCGGCCTGGCCGACGACATCGAACCCTGCGTTCGTGAGCGCGGCGGAAAGCCCGGTAACGAACAGCGGAGAGTCGTCGACGACCAGTACGGTGATCATGCGGGCTCGATCAGTCCATAGGATCCGTCGCGCCGCCGGTAGAGGACGCTCGACGTGTCACTTTCTGCATTGTGGAAAAAGAAGAACCCGTGGCCAAGCATCTCCATTTGCAGGGCTGCCTCTTCTGGAGTCATCGGTTTCATGACAAACTGCTTCACTCTGACGATCAGGGGACCATTCGTCTCTTCTTCGACGTCTGTGGATACCGTATTGAGGCGTTTGTCTCCTCCCTTGCGAGAACGGTCGATGAGGCGTTCCTTCAATCGTCGCAACTGGATCCCGAACTTCTCGGTCGCAATGTCCAGTGCCGCCTCCGCCGTCGGGCCTGCCGCCTCGACCCGCACCGTCGAGCCGGCGGCACGCGAGGTGATCTCCACCCTGAACGGATCCGCCACTCGCCGATTCATCTCCTTGGCGATTTCGAGGTCTGCCGACGCCAGTCCGTTGAAGAACCTGGCCGCCTTCGAGACTTTGGTGCGGGCAACCTCTGCAAAACGCTCGTCGAACTGGAAATTCTTACCACGAAGTTTGACGTCCAAGACCAGCCTCCTGTCGATGGTCGGGGTCTCTGCGAAGCGCGGCCGCAGGCGATGCGGCCGGCTGTGCTGCGTGTCGCAGGATCACACCCCCACTCTACCCGCACCGGTGGCCGTAATCGCGCCGATCACCTGCGAGCCGATCGCTTCGGCGGCCGCCTTCACGGTCTGACCGGTCGTGAGAACATCATCGAGGACCACGACGGGTCGGCCCACACGTTGGCGCAGTCCGAATCCGACGGGCGAACGCTCGGAGCGAGACTTGCCGGCGTGACGGCGGGTCCACGGCGCCGGTCGCAGTGCGTCGACCACGGGCCGACCGACGAGGGCCGCATAGGCCTTGGCAAGCTCTCGTGCAGGGTCGATCCCGTACCGCCATGCCCGCAGGGGCACGCGCGGCACCGGAACGATCGCCGCTCCCGGATCGTCGACCCTGGCCGCCATCGCTTCTGCGAGGGGTGCCGCCGCGGCACGGATCGCCTCGTACTTGAGTCTGCGCACGAGCACCCTGGCGGCTCCACGATGCGCCAACGCGACGTGCACGACCAACGATCCACCCACCACACGGTCCGCCTCGGGCCGCAGGGATGCACGGCAACGGCCACACAACATCTCTCGGGTCGGGAGCGAACACACAAGACACACCATGCGTTCACCCTATGGCCCGCCCCTGACGAAAACGCTTTCTGCGCGAGAAATGGTGGCACGACGCCACTCTCTGTGGTTAGATGGGGGCATGGCGGCTGGGAACGTTCATGAAACTCGGGAGCGGCAGCGTCAGCGAAGGCTGACCCGGCTCGGATTCGGCCTTGCACCGATCGCAGCATGGATGTGGTGGCGCATCCTCAATGGTCATCGTCCGTGGCCCACCTTCCCGCACCTGCCGCCCGAAACGGTGTTCTGGCTTCCCGGCATCCTCATCATCCTGCTCATCGGGATCGCGCTGGTCGCTCCGATGCTCGGCAACCGCCGATCGCCGCACACGACATTCCGGCCCGAACAGATCGAAACCTCCTTCGACGATGTCAAGGGCCTCGGCAACCTGCTGATCGAGGTCCGCCACACCTTGCGGATCCTGCTCGACCACGAGCGCCTCCGAACGGTCATGGGAGGGACGCCCCGGCGTGGCGTGCTCTTCGAAGGACCTCCAGGCACCGGCAAGACCTACGCCGCCAAGGCGCTGGCCAAGGAAGCCGGCGTACCGTTCCTCTTCGTCTCGGCCACCGCGTTCCAGAGCATGTGGTACGGAATGACGGCAAAACGGATCCGTGCCTTCTTCAAGGCGCTGCGGAAGGCCGCCAGAATCGAGGGCGGGGCGATCGGTTTCATCGAGGAGATCGATGCGATCGGGCTGGCACGTCCCAATGTGACGAAGAGCTCGGCGGTGTCCCTGTCGGTGAACCGGTCCATCGCGACCGACACCGGAGGGGTCGTCAACGAACTGCTCATCCAGATGCAGAGCTTCGACGAGCCCCTGGCGCGCACCAAGATGGCGAGCTGGTTCAGAGATCGCATCAACCTCTTCCTTCCCGAACACCTCCATCTGCGGCCGCCGGCGAACCAGTACTCGAACGTGCTGCTGATCGGGGCGACGAACCGGGCGGACTCGCTCGACCCTGCCCTGCTGAGGCCTGGACGCTTCGACCGCATCTTCCATTTCGACCTGCCCGGGCACACCGGCAGGCGCGAGCTCATCGACTACTTCCTCGACCACAAAGCGCACGTCCCCGAGCTGGAACTGGAGGCGTCGAGGGACGATCTCGCCTCGGCGACGCTCGGCTACACGCCGGCCTCGCTCGAGCGACTCTTCGACGAGGGCCTCTTGCTGGCATTGCGGGACGGTCGCGGCGCCCTGGACATGAGAGACCTCCAAAGGGCTCGGATCGAGATCGAACTCGGGCTTCCCGAACCGGTCGACTACCCGACCGAGGAGCGGGCTGCGATCGCCACCCACGAGGCCGGACACGCAACGGTCGCATACCTGGTCGGCAAGGGGCGCCGCCTCGAAGTTCTCTCGATCATCAAGCGCCGGGAAGCACTCGGGTTCCTGACACACCGTCTCACCGAAGAGCGGCGCACCCAACGGGAATCCGAGCTGCGGGCACTGTTACAGATCGCGATGGGCGGCATGGTCGCCGAGGAGATCTTCTTCGGGGATTCGAGCACCGGGCCTGCCGGGGACCTCGCCTCTGCAACCACGCTTGCCGCCGAGATGGTCGGCTCTCTCGGGCTCGGAGACTCGCTCGTGTCGTACCGGGCACTCGACGCCGGTCCGCTCGGAGGGAACCTGACGGCCAGGGTCCTGAGCGACTCGCACGGTCGTGAACAGATCGAACACCTCCTCGACCAGGCCAAGCAGTCGGTCACGCGGCTCCTGTCCGCCAACCGCCACATCGTCGAGGCGCTTCGCGACGCCCTCATCGAGCGCAACGAGCTGATCGACCAGGAGATCCTCGACGTGATCGGCTCTGCATCCGGCGACACCGTCATCGACCTGCGCGAAACCCCGCTGAAGCACTAGGGACACGCCCGGTCTCGGATATCCGGTACCGCCGCGAGCAGCTTCGAGGTGACGGTGAGCCGACCGACTACGAGATCTACGACGCCGGGTGGGCTGACACCTCGAGCGCGGATCCTTCGGATCCGCGGAACCCCTCGAATCCGGAGGACGGTAATCGCTACACCAAGGACGTGGCGAGGTGCGCCGCAGGCATCAGCGACGGAAGCGAGCCTCGTCGGCCATCGTGGCCGGCAAGGCGTTGCTCGCCGCCGCTGCACCCCTCACTCCGTCGACATGACCGGCACCGGCGGTCACAGTCCTTCGCCGATCGCTAGCCTCGATCCGGTGACCCGCCCACGGCACCGCAGACCCCGCTCCGCACTGTTGCACGCCCTGCGCAACCCCGACCGCTCCCACGGGCATCGCCGGGCGCGCCGCCTCTCCGCAGCGGTCCTCGCCTACCTCGCGGTCGCCTATATCCTCTCCGCCAGAGGGCTTCCCGCATTGCTGCGGACGGCGCCCGGACTCGACTACTACGTCGCCCAACCGGTCCTCTGGACGGGTCTCGCCGTACTCGCCTACTACGGTTGGCGCCGGCTCCCCCGGCGGCCCCCCTTCCACTGGACCATCGTCCGTGCCGGCCTGCTCGTCGGAATCTTCCACGTCTCCGTACTGCTCATCGCCGGTGTGCTGATCGGATTCGGTCGCTCGGCCTCTCTGGGCAGGCTGATCGACTATCCACTGAACGTCCTCTATCTGGGGACGATGCTGGTCGGGCTCGAGATGGCGCGCGCCTACCTCTTCCGTGTCTGGGCGCCGTTCGTCGAGCGCACCCGGCTCATGCGGGGAGGAGCGCGATCCGCGTTCCGGATGCAGGCACTCGAGAACGGTGCTTTTGTCACGGTCACGGTGATCTTCTTCGTCGCCGCCACCCCGCTCGGCCAGTTCACGGGGCTCGCCGACCCGGCCCGCCTGTTTCAGACCGGTGCCGGGCTGCTGGTTCCGGCGCTCGTCCTGAGCGGCGTCGCCACGTGGATGGCCAGTGTCGGAGGACCAGGACCGTCGATCGCCTATCGCGGCACCCTCATCGCGTTCGTGTGGTTCTCCCCGATCCTGCCCGACCTCCCCTGGGTATGGCTGCTACTCATCGGCGTCATCACGCCGATCGTTGCGATGACACTCTTCCGCTCCCTGGCGGCAGACGCCCTCGAGGAGCCCCAACGCCACTTCGAACAGGCGAGAACGGTCCAGAAGGCCTGGCCCGGGTGGGTGGCGACCATCGCCGTCGCCGCGGCCGCCGTGGCGTTGTTCACCGGCGTGCTCGGGGTCCGACCGCTGGTCGTGGCCGGGACCAGCATGGAACCGGCCCTCATCCGAGGCGACGTCGTCATCGTGCGCGAACCCGTCGATGTCGCCGGTCTCGCGATCGGCGACATCGTGATGTACCGGCAAGGAACGATGCCGGTGACCCACCGCATCGTACGCATCGAGGACACACCCGGCGGCCTGATGATCACGACCCGTGGAGA
>JAADGS010000097.1 GCA_013152275.1 Actinomycetota bacterium
TGGTGTCGAGGGTGTCGACGACGGTGGGGATGGTGTAGGTGGCGTCCCAGATGCGGGTTCCTGTGGGGATGCCGAACTCGGGTGCGGGTTCGAGCAGGGTGCTGGTTTCGGCGATGAGGTGTCCTTGTGGGTCGAGGGTGATGGTGTCTCGCACCGATGGCGGCCGGTTGTAGGTGACCGCCAGGGTGACCGATCCGTCGGATCCCCGATCGACGAGGGTGACGGGGAGTTGGGTGAAAACCTCGATGAGTGCCGCCCGAACACTTGGGCCGGGGTCGGCCTCTCGGAGCAGGTCGGTGGCGAGGTGAAAGACCTGGATGTCCAACGGCAGGCTGCCGGCGCCTTGGCTCGCGTAGGCTTCGAGGGCGTCGCGGAGCCGGCCAGGGTCGGTGGGCCAGTCGGTTTCGGCGAGGTCGTTGGTGACGCCGGTGAGCTGGCGGGTGAGCGTCTGGCCGACATGATCTGTCTTGTCGAAGCCGTACGCGTAGTAGGCGGCCTCGACCTCGGGATCGAAGAAGGTCGGCGTCCCGGCCGTGGTGACCAGTTGCACGAAGTCGCCCCTGCGCCACTCTTCCCGTGTGGTTGGGAGAAGGTACGCGACGTGGCCCTGCAGACCCAGTCTGTCACCCGGAGTCACTATGAGACTGACTTGTCCGGATCGGGTGTAGAGGAACGACCCTTCCGGGATCTCTTGGGGGGTCGCCAGACGCGCCGCATACGCGATCTCGCCAAGCGTGGCCTCCACCCGGCTCGGACGTGACAGCACTACACCGGCAACCACCAGCACGACAGCCACAGCAGCGACAACCGGTATGAGCCGGCGTCGCCTCCGTGCCCGTCGACCTGCCGGCCGTTCAGTTCCGATCGCCTGCTGCAGCATCGCCCAGGCACGTTGTTCCTCGTCGTCGGTCGGCGTCGGATCACCGGCCAGCCGTCGAAGCTGCTCAAACGGGTCGTCGTTACGGTTCATCACGTCTCATCACTGTTTTCGTCGAAGTCGCCCAAAAGGTTCCGAAGCCGGCCCCTGGCACGGCTGAGACGAGACTTCACCGTGCCCACCGCAACCCCGGTCGCCTCGGCGATCTCCCCATACGACAGACCCGCCAACGCGTAAAGCGACACCACCTCGGCCTCCTCCCGGCGAAGCTGCCCGAGCGCCCCACGGATCACCCCATGAGCCGCATCGGCGTCGACCCTCCTGGCGGCCTCGTCGGCGAAGTCCGGCACGGTTGTCGGATTCCCCAGACGAAGCGTTGCCCGGCGACCACGCTCCCTACGCCGGTAATGGTCGGCGACCAGATGCGCCGCGATCCCCAACAACCACGGCCGGGCACTCGGATGCGACACGTCGTAGCGGTGTCGGGACTCGAACGCCTCCACGAACACCTTCGCGGCCACATCCGGCCCTTCTGGATACCCGAGCGTCCTCACCACATATCCATACACCGCCCCGTGGTGGCGACGAAACACGTCACCGAACCGTGACGGGTCAGACCACGAAGCCTCAATCATCTCCGCGTCAGAACCATCGATACCCATCCCACTCATGCTGGCACAAGGGCGGCTTGCACGACCGTCACGCCAGCGAAACGGTCAGGATCCCCAATAGGAGATCGACCGGGTGAGGTTGTTCATCCACGTCAGATTGTGTATCGAACCCGCCGGGTAGGTGTCCTCCCCCGACCCTTGACCTCCCGACGAGACATGATGCCGCAAGCGATAGCAGCCGTTCCACGAGGACGAGATCCGATCCGCCCACGTAGCCCCCGTGTTCCAATACCCGCCCGAACACGAGGATCCCACGACGCTGATCGAACTCCCGGAACCATTGAAACCATCGAAATGCACCCCGAGTGTGAACGATGCCACCGTCGCCGCCGCACCCCCCTCATCGGCCAGCAGTCCCGGCCCGGTCAACCCGGCATCAAACACGACAGAACCACCCGAAGCGAACGTCAACGCCTCCGCGAGCGTCGCGAAACACGTCGCCGCCGTCACCACGAACTCCCCGTCCGGTCTCTCTCCAACCACCCGCACCACACAATGCGTCTCAGACCCAACCGCAGCCGACGCCACAGCAGGGATGTCGGCGACCACCAGCACAACAGCCAGAAGCACCACCGAAAGAGACACACGACCGAAACGTCCAAACGCCATCACACACACCTCCACGGGTCCGTACAAGTATGTATTCGCGAAACCGGCCTATCAGGTTCCCGGAACCCGCAACACGCGTCCGGCGAACAACCAGTAGGCAGGAGGGACGGGCCCAAGCGTCGCAACCTCCACGGGTCGACGCCGCCCGCCCCCCTGCCAGCCCGGCCGGACGACCCACACACACCAAGCCAGAAACCGACGCCTCCGCCGACGGGAACTGGAGTTCCCCCCGCTGGCCGCCGGCTTTGTTGGCGGGAACCCAAAAGGCCTCTTCGACGAATACATATGTGAAGTGTTTCCAACACAGATCCAAGACTCACGAATCTACAAGGAGAGGGATGCCGGACTCCCTGCCTCGACCACGTGGTCGTGTTGTTGAAAGGAGATTGAAGTTGTTCACATCTACTCGTGGGAGGCGAGTTGCGCTCGCGCTGGCTGTCGCGCTGGTGCTGATTGCCGGGATGACGGCTACTCGGCCGAGAGCGGCGAGCGCCTATACGGACACGTTCTACAGCTATGACACCCTGCCGCCGAACTTGTACTTCTCGAGGGGCGGCAGCATCAACCAGAGCACTGGCGCGATCATGGGCACGCTCACCGCGTACGTGACCTATGACGGGTACCGCCACCGTATCACCATGGCCGCGGGGTCAGGGAATGGGACGTTGAATGACTGCACGAGCAACGCGGGTCCGGCTCCGGATGGTTACTACGGGCGCTCTGATGGCGACTCCAATTCGGACCTGGTGTTCGAGGACAAGGAGTGGGGTGGGACTGTTATCCGCGGTTGGGTTTGGTACATGCGTAACAAACGGTGCGATGGGGGATCGTCGACCCTTCGCACTGCCCTGTACATCCATTCGCAGGGGTACACGGGATGGCAGGACAGCAACTACGCCTCTCTTGGCTGCGTCAAGGTCAATCAGACCGATCGGAGCTGGTTGTCGACGGTGTACCGGATCTCCTATCAGTACTGGAACGACCGTCTGCACGTCTGCGGCAACGAGGTGTGACGATGAGACGCGTGTGCTGGTTGGTCGTGTTTGTCATTCTGGCTGCAGGCTGTTCCGTCCAAGGTGCGCCGGCGTCGACGGTTCCGACAACGGTGGTCACGGTACCGGTGACAGCATCATCTACGACGCCGACGACCGTGGCTTCTTCGACGTCGTTGGTGCCACCAACGACTGCACCGGTCGGCAGTGAACTCATCACCGCGACCGGGAAGCCGGTGCCGACCTTCATATCCGACGAGCATTTCTACTGCGGGTTCCTCGGTGACAAGATCTATCTCCGCCGAGACTACGACTACTTCGCCAAGGCGCATCCGGTGATCGCCGCAGTCGTGATCGGGGATATGGACGAGCTGGCCCGCCTGCTCGATGGCGGTGGTGATCCGAACGATCTGGACGAGCCGTACGCGGTGAGTGCGCTCACCGGCGCGATCCAGTCGGACTGCGACGAGGCGATCGACCTGCTGTTGAAACACGGAGCCGATCCGAACCTGGCTGCGGCCGGCGACTACACGCCGGTGATGTGGGCGGTGAAACGACACAACCGTGAGCTGCTCCAACGTCTCGTCGACACCGGCGCAGACGTCAACGTGTTCAAAGCCGCTCAGG
The DNA here is from genome assembly GCA_013152275.1 of Actinomycetota bacterium. Lineage (NCBI taxonomy): Bacteria > Bacillati > Actinomycetota > Actinomycetota bacterium. The sequence continues at coordinate 3,777 of JAADGS010000097.1, forward strand.
AGGATGCGGTGGCGATCAGCCTGGCAGTGACCGAGCGGGACCTCGAGTCGATGCGGATCCTCGTCGAGGCCGGCGCCGACGTCGACGTCGTCTCGATGGGGTCGACGCCGCTCCAGGCTGCTGTCGGCGCGGACTGGATGGAAGGGGTCGGGTTTCTCGTCGAGGCCGGTGCAGACACGACCGAGACGGTCCTCAGGACGTCAAGTGAGGACAACCGCGACCTGGTACTGCTGCGCTATCTGTTGGAACACGGAGCATCTCCTGAGTACATGTCCGATTGGGCGACCGGTCCGGGCGGCCCATGTCAAGGCTCCAACACTCTGACTGCGTGTTTCGATGCGATCTGGCCTGAGGGTGCCGCAATCCTGCGGGACTATGGAGGTTGAACAATGAAGAAACTACTGATCATCCTGGCTGCGGTCGCCATCCTCGGGGTCGGCGGCGCTGTCGCCCAGGGGTCGACACGCGCACCTGATCGGATCCCGGTTGCCGAGGTGACCCGGCAGCTGGACGCGTTCGAGGCCAGGCTGATGGACCAGGAGGACGCGATCGCCGCGTGCATGACGGTGAAGGGTTTCGAGTACATCCCGCATCTGCCGGCGGACTGGGTGATGGAACGCGCCGCGGAACTCGATTACGCGAGGGGTGGCAGCGGCGATGTGAACGTCGACGCGCCTGTCGATCCGAACGATGTGATCCTCGCACGGGTCACACCTGAGCAGGTCGACGCCTACCAGACTGCCTACTGGGGTGACGAGACTACACCCGGCTGCTACGACGTCACCTACGAACAGGTGTTCGGGGTCAACCGGGCCCGTCAGCTCGATGAGCTCGCCGCTGCCGCCGAGAAGGTCGATGCCGCCATGGCGACCGACCCGCGCATGATCAATGCACGCGCCACGTACGTCACCTGCATGCACGGCTACGGGCTGGACGTCACCGGCATCGACGACGTGTACCGGATGGTGGACGAACGTCGAGAAGCCCTCGAGACCACTGCCGCCAAGAACGGGATCCTCCTCGACCAGGTCACCGGCTACGCCGACTACACAGCATTCGAACAGGCCGCATACGACGCCCACGACGTCTGCGTCGTCGACTACCACACCGTCGAAGACCCCGTCAGAGCCGGGTACGTCGACAAATTCCTCAACCAACCCTGACACCGGCAGGGGCCAGGACCCCAATGGCCGGACTCGTCGTCTAGGCGAGTCCGGCCCGGGTATGGGGCGCATTGCCTGTTGATCGAGCCGGGAGCCGCACGCCAGGCAGCCGTCAGGCGCTCGTGATGGAGGAGAGACAGGTGTCCCGTGATGTGGTGGAAAACGGGGGGATCCCCTTACCGGACCGCTGTGCGCGCCTGGGGCGGACTGTTGGTCCGTTGGTCGCAAGATGGAGCCCGGTGGCACCCAGCGCAGGCTGGTGTGGCCTTCCTGGAGGGATGCTGAGGATCGCCAATCTCATGTTCACGTGAAACTGATTGGCTGGGGCTCGGCCTCGCGACCACATTGCGTCCACATGATGATCAAAACCAACGGGATCTAGCGCATGACGATGGGAACCGCAAAGGCGCTCCGCTCAGGCGCTTCATCGCCCTGGCCCTGACAGCCTGGGCCCCGAAGCAACGCTCCGGAAACCTTCACACGGCAGAGGTCACTCATCCGATCCCTCTGACGCTCACCGTCAGGAAACCCTGGCTCATCAAGCGAGCATGCCTGCATTCGACAATCAGTTGTCTGTGCACCGCCCCTGACGCTTTTCTCGACGAACCATCTGATGTCCGCTGGATGATCGTGGAGCGCGCAGGGGCAACGCCCGGCGACAGATTCCGATCCACCCTTCTGGCGTTGGACATCCGGGGTCCGTCGACTGTCACCTGATAGTGTGAGCAACCGTGGTGGCCAAGGAGAACCGGGTAATCGTCGGAGCCGGCAGGTGAGACGAGCTGCAGTGCTCGTGGGTGCGATGATCCTGGCCGCCTGTACCGGTCGGGCGGCGACGACCACCACCACCGCCACCGTGCCGGCGACCACCAGCGCATCGCAGCCGACGACGACCGTCCCAACCACCACCACGTCGGGACCGTCGACCACCACGACCACGACGATGGCACCGCCCGCCGAACACCGGATCCAGGCACGGGTCGTCGACGGAAAGGGCGAGTTCTACGACACGGCGACCGGTGAACGCTTCGTGCCCCGCGGCATGAACTACAACCGGTTCCTCACGGCACGCGACGGCTCCACGGTCGACCTGCTGCTGTCGACCAACGCGTACGACCCGGCCACGGTAGACGAGGACCTCGCCGCCATGAGGTCGATGGGCTTCAACGTGGTGCGCGTCATGCTCGAAACCTGCGGCGTCCACATCAACGGCTGTATCACGGGAGCCGACGGGCGGCTCAACCCGGCCTACATGGACAACGTGGTCGACTTTCTCCGCCGGGTCAAAGCACACGACATGTTTGTGATGGTCTCCTCCAACACCTTGCCGGACGACGGCTACTGGATCAACGCCACCGCCAGGCTCGCCAACGAGACCTTCGCCAGCGCCAACAATGAGTTCCTCAACCCCAAAGCCGTCCCCATCTATGTCGACTACTGGCGATCCGTCGTGCAGGCACTCGTCGACCGTGCCGCGCCGCTCGACGTAATCTGGGGCTACGAGCTCCGCCAGGAGCACTACTTCCACCTCGACTACGCGCCGCTCTCGCTCGACGAAGGCCTCATCACCACGGCGAACGGCGAGACCTACGACATGGCGAGCCGCGATGACAAGAACCGCATGGTCGACGAGGGGCTCACGTACTGGGCCGACCTGATCCGTACCGCGATCCGCGAGATCGACCCGACGGCGCTCGTGACGGTGGGCTTCTTCACCCCGAACGCACCCAACCCCGTCCGAGGGCCGGGCGCGACCCGGTTCGTGCGGACCGCCTACTTTCTGCGCAACTCCACGATGGACTTCTTCGACCTGCACCACTATCCGGGCAACGGCGTCGATGACGCCGACGTGTGGGAGAACTTCGGTATCGCCAGCGTCGACGAGAAACCGATCGTGCTCGGCGAGTTGGGGGCGTACTACTCGTGGTTCTCGGATGCTGCCGGCGCTGCGGCCGCAATCATGCGCATGCAGGTCGAGAGCTGCGAGGTCGGATTCCAGGGATGGCTCGTATGGTCGTGGCGGGGAGACAACTTCACCGACATCTGGTGGGCGAGCGACGGGGACGCCGAGATCGCCAGGGTCGTGTCTCCTGCCGAACGCCCCGACCCGTGTGCCTACCGCACGTTCGACTTCATCCGCTGGAACGTCGCTCTCGATGCAACCGCGACCGCCTCGAGCGCCTATCCGTCGACCCCCGCGGGGTACGTCAACGACGGCACGCCCGCCCATTGGAACGCCACAGGTCGCGCGCCCCAGTGGGTCGAGCTCGCCCTTGCACAGCCGACCGACATAGAGACGATCCGCCTCGTCGTGGCTCAGGATCCTCCGGGTGCCTCCGTGCATGAGCTTTGGATCCGCCGATCAGGCGGCAACCTCGAGCGTGTCCACGTGTTCGACGGCACGACCGCCGAGGGGGACATCCTCACCTACGAGCCACCGGAACCGTTGACGGCCGTCGAGCTGGTTCGCGTGGTCACAAAGCGCCTCGCAGGCGGCCTTGCCCCAGCATGGCACGAGATCGAGCTGCTCACACGTTCGAATCCCGACTGACCTTTGCGGCCAACGCTCCGCCGGTGGGTGCTCAGATTCCGAGAGCCAGGCGGAGGCCGTCATCGACGGCTGTCATTGTGTCGCGAGCCAGCGTCGAGACATGTTGCGAGAGGTCTGTCTTGTTCAGCGTGACCACCTGGGACACGTTTACGACCGATTCCTTCGGCAGTTGCGAAGTCCGTTTCGAAAGCCGAACGTTTCCGGGGGCCGCAGCGAGGCGCAGGTTGGAGGTGATGACCGCCGCCATCACCGTTGCGATGTGGCTGTCGTTGAAGGCGTCGGCCTGGACCACGAGCACCGGGCGGCGTTTGGCCGGCGACGAACCCTTCGCCGTGCCCAGATCGGCCCACCAGATCTCACCACGGCGCATCACCACTCCTCGTTGGCGATGATCTGTACCTGGGCAGCAGCGAGATCCGTGTCGATACCGGAAGGCTCATGTGCATACACCCCGTTCAGCGCCTCGGTCACCTGGTCGTCGGCGTGAGCATCGAGGTACTCGGCCAGTGCCTGCGCGTAGAGTCGGCTGCGGGCGATGCCGAGGCGTGCTGCGAGCTTCTCGGCGCGCCGGAACAGGTCATCGGGGAGCGACACGGCGGTCTTCATACGAAGGAGTATAACCGCGGTCATACCGACGCTCTCCCCATGGGCGACGGATCATGGTCGTTCACTCAGGGTCTCGGTCACCGATGAGTGCCGGTGCTCCGCCGTCATCGAGATAGTGGCGGATCGCGACACCGATCACCTTCGAGCGGCTGATCCACCGATCGAGACGGGTCGTGTCTTGGTCGAGTGCCGCGACCAAAGTGGCGGGCAGAAGGACCTCGATGCGTCGATGGGCCTGAGGGATGTGTCGTTTGGGTGCGTACACGGTTGGGGTCTCCTCGCTCTACCCGCCGCCCCGTGCAGCGATCGTACGCCACGCACGCCGCGAAGGGGAGGGGGCTGCGAAGGGGTTGAATCCGACGAGAGGGACCGCATTCTGATCGGTCCGGACGGGAGCGCGTGTCACCGGATGCCGGTGTCGTAGGCGACATCGAGTGGTTCGGTCTCGGGCACGGTGAACTGCTGCTCGGAGGCGGTGCCGAGCAGGCCCTCGACCGGTTGGGGGACCAGCGTGTAGGTACCTGCCGGCAGATCCAGACTGAACCGGCCCTGCCCGTCCGTCCGCGTGCGGGCGACCTCGTTGTCGGCGGGTCCCCACACGAGGAGCTCCGCGCCGACCACGGGCCGGTCGGCGCAGTCCGGATCGGGCGGCTCACGCATCACCGGGCAGGTCGGCCCTGCGTGCACATGGCCCTGCACCGAGAACGTGACCGTCGTGGCCGACGGGCTCGACGAGCAGCCGGCCAACAACACGACCACGACGACAAAGAGGATCTTCACTGCCCCTTCGACGCTGCACCGGGCAGGCGAAGTTCCCGCGGCGACCGGGCGGGCAGCCCGACACACGTTGCCTGTCTGCCGTCGACGTTCCCGTCACCTGGAGGCCAAAGGGGGCAGCTGCGATCGCGATACCGAGCGTTCGCGCGGCCGTTTGATGTGAACGCTCCCATCACCGCTACGCTGCCACGATGCTGCCCTCCCGGACCATACGCCGACGTCTCATCGGCACCCTGTTCGCCGGCTCCGGGATCAACCGCATCGGGTTCCTTCTCGCGTTGACCGTTGCGAGCCTTGCCGCGCAGGACATGCTCGGCTCGGCACTGTGGGCGGGTCTCCCCGCGGCGGTCGGTGTGGCAGGCATGGCGCTCGCCACCACTCCCATGTCGGCCTACATGGCCCGGCGGGGCCGGCGTGCCGGGATGATCGCCGGTCAGACGATCGCGGTCGCCGGTGCGCTCGTGTCGGCGGTCGCCGTGTACACCGGGCTGTTCCTGGTGCTGGTCGTCGGGTTCTTTCTCTTCGGGGCCGGCAACAGCTCCGACAGGCTCGCCCGGTACGCAGCCGCCGAAGTCGTCTCCCCGGAACGCCGAGGCTCGGCGATCGCACTCGTCGTGTGGGCCGGCACGGTCGGTTCGGTGATCGGCCCCTCACTGCTGGAACCCGCCCAGAGGTTCGGGATCGCCATCGGCATCACAGGGCTCGCCGGGCCATACCTCGGCACGGCGATCGCCTTCACGCTGGCGGGGATACTCATCGCGGTCCTGCTCCGTCCCGACCCGTTGGAGTTCGCCGCCGAAGAACAAGCCAAGGCCGACACGGTCCCCATGCGCGTGTCTGCCCTGTTTCGGATACCGAAGGTCCGCTTCGCGATCGTGGCACTCGTCGCCGGCCAGGTCGTCATGGTGCTCATCATGACCATGACCCCGATCTACATCCGTTCCGCCGGACAGAGTCTCGGGATCGTCGGGCTGGTGATCAGCGCACACACGCTGGGCATGTTCGCCCTCTCGCCGGTCACCGGGTGGCTCGCCGATCGGCTGGGACGGATCCAGGTCGTGTTGAGTGGAGACGTGCTGCTGCTGATCGCCGGCGTCCTCGCGGCGTTCGCCTCGGGGTCCGACCGGGTGCTCCTCGTCGGTTCCCTGTTCCTGCTCGGACTTGGATGGAACTTCGGGTTCGTAGCCGGCAGCGCTCTCGTCATCGAAGACGTCCCCCCCGGGGCACGGCTTCGCGCCCAGGGGGTCGCCGACGCGTTCGTGTGGATGTCGGGCGCCGTCGCGACGGTCGCGTCCGGGTTCCTGCTCGCCGCCGGCGGCTACGTCGCTCTCAGCCTGGTCGGCGCCGGTTTGGCACTCGTCCCGCCGCTGGTGCTGGTTCGCATGCGGCGCGCAGCAGCCTCGGTTCAACAGGCGACCTGAGGTCGGGCCGTGCTGCCGGCGCACTCCTGTAGCCGAACGGCGCGGCAGGAGCAACCGGCCGTCGGCATCGAGATGGGCTTTCAACGCATCTGACACTCTTCTTGGCGATGCGGAGGCCTCAGGATCTCCGGCCGGCACCGGCACGACGGTCGAACAGCCCGTAGGCTGAGAGGCCGAGGGATCAATTGGCGACACGCACATTCCTGTTCACCGATCTCGAAGGTTCGACACGCCTGTGGGAGACGCATCCGGAGGCGACGCGTGTCGCTCTCGCCGAACACGATGAGACGCTGGCCAAGGCGATCACTGCCCATCGCGGCAGAGTCTTCAAGCACACCGGTGATGGGGTCCTCGCCGTGTTTGCTTCGGCCTCGGATGCCGTCGCCGCCGCGGCGCAAGCACAAGAGGCGATCGCCTCGCGGCCGCACCCCGAGATCGGGGTCCTGAGAGTCCGGATGGCGATCAACACCGGAGAAGCGGAGCCGCGCGGCGACGACTTCTTCGGTCCGGCGTTGAACCGTGCCGCCCGCCTTCTCGCTGCCGGTCACGGCGGCCAGATCCTCGTCGGTCTCGTCACCGAGCGCCTCGCAGGGCAGCAACTCCCTGACGGGTTGTGGTTCGTCGATCTGGGCGAGCACCGGATACGCGACCTCGCACGCCCCGAGCGGGTGTTCCAGCTCGCAGGCCGCGGCCTTCCCTCGGAGTTCCCTCCGCTGGTGACCCTCGACGAGATCCCGAACAACCTGCCGACCCTCGCGACGAGTTTCGTGGGCCGGGTCCAGGAACTCGCCGAGGTCGAGAAGCTCGTTCGAGGTGCCCGTCTCGTCACCGTGACCGGGGTCGGGGGTGCAGGCAAGACCCGCCTGGCGTTGCAGGTGGCGGCTTCGATGAGCACGAAGTTTCCCGGGGGGACGTGGCTGGTCGAGCTCGCGGCGGTCAGCGACCCGGACCTCATCGTGTCCGCCATCATGGGGACGCTCGGCGTCGCCGAACAGCCCGGTCGCCCGTTGCTGGACTCGCTCATCGAGCATCTGGCACACCAGAACACGCTGCTCATCATCGACAACTGTGAACACCTGATCGGTTCCTGTGCCCGACTTGTCGACACCCTCCTCGTTGGCACCACCGACCTGCGCATCATCGCCACCAGTCGAGAGCTGCTGGGCATCGGAGGCGAGGTCGCCTACGGGTTGCGGTCCATGTCGCTGCCCCCGGACACGGGAGACCTCACCGCTCGCGACCTCGCCAGGTACGACGCGATACGCCTGTTCGTCGAGCGGGCAGCCGTGTCGAAGACCGACTTTCGCCTCACCGCAGAAAACGCTCCGCCTGTCGTCGAGATCTGTACGCGTCTCGACGGGATGCCGCTCGCTCTCGAACTCGCCGCTGCCAGGATCCGGTCGTTCACACCGAACGAGGTCGCAGAGCATCTCGATCGGCGGTTCCGGCTGCTCACCGGAGGTTCCCGGACCGCGCTGCCCCGCCAGCAGACATTGGCCGCGGCGATCGACTGGTCCTATCAGCTGCTCGAGCCCGCCGAACGTGATCTGTTCGAAAGGCTGTCGGTGTTCCAGGGCGGATTCACGCTGGGCGCCGCGGAACGTGTGTGTGCGGACGACACGATCGACGCGTTCGATGTGATGGAGCTGATCCCATCCCTGGTCGACAAGTCCCTCGTTGCAGCCGATACGACCGGCACCGTATCCCGATATGCGCTGCTGGAGACGATCCGCCAGTTCGCCCGTGACCTCCTCGACGAGCACGGACGGGCCGACGAGTTCCGGCTCCGCCACGCCGAGTATTTCGTGGAGCTCGCCGAGGCGGCCGAACCGCACATGCGCGGTGTGGACGAGCGACTCTGGTGGGGACGCATCGAGGCGGATCTCGACAACCTGCGCCAGGCGATGCTGTGGTCGACCGAATCCGACCACGCCGAGCTGGGGCTTCGCATCGCCGGTGCGATCGGGGCGTACTGGCGGATCGCGTTCCGCTTTGACGAAGGACTTCGCTGGCTGCGCGCCACGCTCGCCTCTGCGAGTGCCGACACCCCGAAACATCTACTGGCGAAAGGTCACCTCGGCCAGGGCACGCTCGCCGGACTTGCAGGTCTGTGGGATGAGGAGCGAGAGCATCTCGTCGCCTCGCTTGCGCTGTATCGGCAGCTCGACGCAGAAGGCGCCGATCCGGATCTTCTTCGCCAGGGGTACTCGGCGGCGCTGATCAATCTCTCTTCCCTCTTCGATTCGGAACCTGAGCGGATTATCGAGCTCAACCAGGAAGCCCTCGAGGTCGCTCGACGCTGCGGCAATCCGGCAGGCGTCACGGCTTCCCTTGGCAACATCGCAGAGGCACACGCCATGCTGGGCGACCTCGAGAAGGCCAGGGCAGGGTTCGAGGAGTCCATCGCCTCTTCCGAACGGTTTGGGTCCACGCACCGCCTTGTCGAAGCCTTCGGTCAGCTGGGACTCGTCGAGCTGAACGCCGGGGAACCCGAACGTGCCGAAGCTGTGCTTCGGAGAGCCCTGACCCAGGCCGAGGCCGGCGGGCTCAAGGAGTACGCGGCGTTTGTCCGGACCCAGATCGCCATGGCACGCCACGATGCAGGGGTCCCGGGCATGCGGGCAGAGTTCGCCGCCCAGGCCGGCGTCGCGCTACAGAACGAGGATTTCCGCAGAGTGCTGCTGTTTCTGGCCGGCTGGCTGATACAGCGCGCCGACTTGGATCTCGCCGAAGGCGACGTCGATGCGGCAGCGGACCTCATCGGGGCATCTCTGGCTCTCTCAAAGGCCGGCACACCGCCCTACTGGACGGTTGAAAGGCGCCGTGACCGGGTCCTGGCTCGGCTGAAGGCGATACTCGGAGAAGCCGCCGTCGAGGCGGCGATGGCCAGAAGCGCCGCACCGACCGTCGACGAACTCTGGTCCCTCGTCACGGCGACAACGCCTGTCGACGGGGTGTGACCGATCGATGTGAGGTTCGTTCCGCCCGGCATCAGAACAACCGGGCCGCCGCCGCGGTGCCGGGTGACAGGGTCGGGCAAGGCGCAACATGTCACGCGGCAAGCAGCTCTGGAATGTCGATCCCGATCAGCCGCCGAGGCGTTCCAGCAACGCTCCGGTCGACTCTGCGTCCTGACCGCCGACCTCTCCGAGGACCCCGCGTTCGGTGAGGGAGAACAGCCAGATCAAAGAAGGGATGACCAGTAGGACCGCCGCGGCGAAGGCGATGACGAGACCGATCAGGACCGCCTGCGGAGCGGCGAACGCATCGACGGTTGCCTCTCCTTGCAGCAGGTACGGGTACTGGCCGACTGCCCAGCCCCACAGGATCGAGACGGTGGCGAGCAGCGCGAACCCCCGGGCGACCGAGTAACTGCGTCTTGACAGCAGCCACAACGAGACGATCCCGGCGGCCGCCGACACGAGAAGGATCGGGATGCCCCAGGCCGATGTGAGGCCATGGAAGAGCGCAGGGGCATCGGCACGAAGAACCACGATGCCGGCCGCCGCCACCACCCCGGTGGCAACTCCGGCACCGAGTGCGCGGCGCCGGAAGTACTGTGCGAGTTCCGTCGAACCCTCCGCCGAGGCGACCCTGGCAACCAGCGCGGCCGCCATGAACGCGCAGGCCACCACGGCGAGTGACCCGGCAAGCAGCGACGTCGGGTTCAGCCACGATGCGACAGGATCGCCGGCTGCGTTACCGAGCGGCACCCTGCCCGAGGCAATCGCTCCGGCGACGGTGCCGAGAAAGAACGGGGTCAGGACCGACGATGCGGCAAACGTCGCCCCGAAGAACCGCCGGCTGGGCATCGTATCGGACCACTTCCTGAACGCGAACGCGGTGCCACGCAAGATGATGCCGAACGCCGCCAGCGTCAACGGGATGTACAGGGTGGTGGCGATCGCGACGAACGGCTCCGGGAACGCCGTCCACAGGTAGACGAGCACGAAGATCAGCCACACATGGTTCGCCTCCCACACCGGGCCGATCGCCCGTTCCAGCAGCGAACGAACCTTGGCTCCGCGCTCGGGCCCTCCGGCGAACAGATCCCAGATGCCGGCGCCGAAGTCTGCGCCTCCGAACACGCCATAGGCGGACACCCCTACCCAGATGATGGCCAGGATCACGTCCGCGAGGCTCATGGTGCGACCTCTGGTCCGTACGGTGTCGCGACGTCCTCACCGGCGGCGAAACGGCGCGACATGCGCCGCAGCACGGCCAAGGTCGCCACTCCCAAGACCAGGTAGAGGCCGGTGATCGCGGCGGCGGTCACAACGATGCCCTCGGCGGCCGTCACCGCATCTGCAGTTCGCACGACACCTTGGACGATCCAGGGTTGGCGGCCCACCTCGGTGGTGACCCAGCCCGCCTCCAGCGCGGTGATCGCCCCGATGCCTGCCAGGGACGCGAAACGCCAGAACCACACCCCTTGGGGGACGTCTCGTTTGCGCCACCAGATGAACGCAAACCAGGCGGACAGGGCGAGCAGGCCGGTGCCCAGGGCCACCATCAGTTGGAAGCTCCAGTGCACGATGTTGGCCGGGGGGCGCTCGTCGGCGGGAACCGCGTCCAGGCCGGGGACGACGGCGCCGAAGTCGCGGGTGGCGAGGAACGAGGCCAGGCCGGGAATCTCGATGGCGCCCCGGACCTCGCCGTCGACGAGGAGACCGCCGAGCGTCATCGGCGCGCCGGCGATCGTCTCGGGGAGTAGCTCCATCGCAGCGAACTTCGCGGGCTGCGCCTCGATGAGACGGCGGCTGGCGACGTCACCGACCACGACTTGGAGTGGGGCGGCGATCGACGCGACGACGAAGGGGATGATGAAACCGAGCCGGTGGAGGCGATCGGTCCGGCCTTTCAACCGTCCGACCGCATACACGCCTGCGATCGTGAACCCGGTCAGCATGTAGGCCGCAAGCAGCATGTGTACGTACTGGACGCCTGTCGCCGAGTTCAGCATCGCTGCCCACGGGTCGATGTTCGTGACTTCCCCGGCGGTGAGGGTGAAGCCGGCCGGAGAGTTCATCCACGCGTTCGCCGATACGATGAAGAACGACCCGACGAAACCGGATACGACGATCGGATACAGCGTGCGGTAGTGCGTGCGGGCGGGAAGCCGATTCCAGCCGTAGAGGTAGATGGCGATGAAGATCGCCTCGACGAAGAACGCGACACCTTCGAGGGCGAACGGCAAGCCGATCACGTCGCCGAACGGACCCATCATGCCGGGCCAGAGCATGCCCATCTCGAAGCTGATGATCGTGCCCGACACCGCCCCGACGGCGAAGAGGACCGCCATGACTTTCGACCAGCGTTTCGCCAGGCGCAGGGCGTCGCGGTCCTTGTGGCGGAGACCCCGCCGGTGGGCGAGCAGCGTGATGAACGGGAACGCGACACCGGCCGCGGCGAGCATGATGTGGAAGCCGAGGCTGGTCGCCATCTGGTACCGGGCTGCGAACAGATTGGCTTGCGAAGTGGCGACGACCAGCACCATGTCCATGGCTCAACGTTATCAAGATCTCGGTCGGCAATGGTGGTTTCGATCAAGGACGCCGGTTTGGACGGCGGAGCCGGCCCGACGGATGCGTTCGGTGGGGGGCGGCGGCGGGGCGGGTCTGCGGTCGGTGAGGCGGAGCTGCGCCGTCGGGTTTCGCGTCATTGGCGGGGCGCTGTGTCGTCGCGTTCGACACCGCCGCGCCTGGCACCTTGACCGGACGTCGGATCGAACACCAAAGGAGTGGCCATGCAACACGTCGTTCCCGTCGATCAGCTCGACGACATACATCGGGCGTGATATCGG
>JAADGS010000098.1 GCA_013152275.1 Actinomycetota bacterium
TAGGTGATGTTGATTCCTATCTCGTCGTAGAGGGAGCCTCAACGACGAGAAAGGAGCAACCATCCGCAGACGACGAGCAGTCGGCATGAAACAAGCACACCAGAACCGAATCGACTACGACACAGACAACCCGCCCAAGACCCGACCATGAATGCGGTTGGGAATCAGGCGACTTCTATCAAAGAGTCAGATACACCTCAGGGTGGCTCCAGTTACCATCCGAAGGCAGATGTTGTTGCGCTGGGTCCTTGTCGCTGCCGGTGTGCTTGCCGCCTCATGGGTGGTGATGATCGCGCTCGCACGCCGGCTCCCAGCCGGGCCGGCCAAGGATCTCGCCACTGTCCTTCCGGCCTGTGTGACCACCGCACGCCGCCTCCGTAACGATTCACGAGTGCCGACACGAGTGAAGGCCGCGGTCGCCTTCGCCGGACTGTGGGTGCTATCACCGATCGATCTGATCCCGGAGTTCCTGCCGGTGATCGGACCACTCGATGACATCGTCGTGGTCGCGCTCGTGTTGCGCTACACGGCCCGACGGATCCCACCACAAGCACTCCTCGACGCGTGGCCCGCGGAACGACGAATCCTCGAACGACTCGCCCCCTCGATCGCAACATTTACAGAAGCGGGTTTTCACTAGTGGATGGCACGCTGTTCCTCTGGATCAACCGACTCGCCGACCGCACCGGTTGGGCGCATGGATTCTTCACCGGCTACGCGAGATATGGGATCGTGCTGTTTGTCGTCCTGCTGGTGGTCGCGTACCTTGACGCCCGGCACCACAACGACCTTCGAGCACTTGCCGGCAGCATCTGGGCCGGCGGTGCCGCTCTGGTCGCACTCGGTCTGGGACAGGTTATCGGCAGTGCGATCGATCGTGCCCGACCATACGACGCGATGGCCGGTGTCCATCTTCTCGTCGGCAAGACAACCGACTTCTCGTTCCCGAGCGACCATGCCACCGCGGTCGGGGCCGTCGCGATGGGATTGCTCCTCGCGAACCGGCGCTGGGGTATCGTCGCCGGCATCGCTGCCGTCCTCATGGCCTTCGCACGCGTCTACGTCGGCGCTCACTACCCGGGTGATGTCCTCGCCGGGCTCGCGCTCGGCGCTTTCGTCGCAGCCGCCGGAAACGTCGCCGTCATGCCTCTGTTGAATCGGCTCGTTGAGCGACTCGGCCGCACACCCCTTCGGCCCCTGCTGACCAATGCTGCTGCGGGAACCAGTCCCCAAAACGATGCCGGATGAGCCTGGGATTGTCAGACGCTCCCTTGTCAGGCGGTGGTTCCCGAATCCGGCCATGTAGGCGGCGTGAGGTCACGCTGCCACGGAGTACGACCCGGCGGTCCGTCGCCCAGATGATTGCCGGGTCTCTCCGGCTCTCGACGCCCCTGGCTGCGTCCTCGGTCCTTGAAGCACAGCAGAGGGTGCACCTTCGGTCCGTGCCCTTGCCAGATGACGCCGAGTCCGCGCAGACACCCTGACACTGATTGAGCGACACACCGCCGGCGAGTGGCGCCGGCCGTGTAGTAAACGCAGGTATCGCTCCTCCGACCTACCGGTGCTGAGGGAATCCCAGATCGACACCCCGATGGATCGGATCGGGCCAACGGCTGATCAGCACCTTCGGGCGCGTGTTCGGGACCGTAGATCGAGTGGTCTCCGAACAGGGACTGTTTCCAGCCGCCGAACGAATAGAACGCGAGAGGAACCGGGATCGGCACGTTGATGCCCACCATCCCGACGAGCACCTCATGCTGGAACTTGCGGGCCGCTCCACCGTCGTTGGTGAACAGCGCCGTGCCGTTGCCCCACTGGTTCTCGTTGACCATCCGGATGGCGTCCTCGAAGCTCTCGGTGTGCACCACGCCGAGTACCGGACCGAAGATCTCGTCGCGGTAGATGGTCATGTCGGTGGTGACGTTGTCGAACAGGGTGGGCCCGAAGAAGTAGCCGCCTTCGCAGCCCTTCAGGCGGAGGCCGCGACCGTCGACGATCAGGTCCGCTCCTTCTTCGACGCCCGTGTCGACGTACCCGGCAACCCGGTCACGATGCTCTCTCGTGATCAGGGGACCGAGCTCCGAGCCGGCATCGAGTCCGGGACCGATCACGAGTCGGGCGATTCTCTCCTCGATCTTCGGAAGGAGCCTTTCGGCGGCATCTCCGACCGTCACGATGACCGAGATCGCCATGCACCGTTCGCCGGCAGAGCCGTAGCCGGCCGACACGGCGGAGTCCGCCGCCAGGTCCATGTCGGCATCGGGCAGCACGATCATGTGGTTCTTGGCGCCGGCGAGCGCCTGGACCCGCTTGCCTGCGCGCGTGGCGGTTTCGTAGATGTGGCGGGCGACAGGTGTCGAACCCACGAAGCTGATGGCTGCGATGTCGGGATGTTCGAGCAATCGGTCCACCGCCACCTTGTCGCCCTGCACCACGTTGAACACGCCGGCGGGTAGGCCGGCGGCCGCGAACCATTCGGCGGCGAGCATCGACGCGGAGGGATCCTTCTCCGACGGCTTGAGCACGAACGTGTTCCCGGTGGCGATGGCGATGGGGAACATCCACATCGGAACCATCGCAGGGAAGTTGAACGGAGTGATCCCTGCAACGACGCCGAGCGGCTGGCGCACGGTCCACGTGTCGACGCCCGTCGACACGTTCTCCGAATACTCGCTCTTCAACAGGTGAGCGATGTTGCAGGCGAACTCGACCACTTCGAGACCACGGTTGATCTCACCGAGGGCATCGGGCAGCGTCTTGCCGTGCTCGAGGGTCACGGCGCGCGCCATGTCCTGCTTGTGCCGGCTCACCAGCTCCCGGTACGCGAACAGGATCTGCTGGCGCCTGGAGAGCGAGGTCTCGCGCCAGCCCGGATAGGCCCGCGCCGCACCGGCGACCGCCCGGTCGACCTCCTCGACGGTCGCGAAGGCAACCTGCGCCGATTGCTCGCCGGTCGCGGGGTCGTAGATCGCTCCGTGGCGGCCTGACGCGCTCTCATAGGGCCGGTTGTCGATCCAATGGGTGATTGTGTTCACATGCCACTCCTGCAGTTAGGTGATGGCCGTCCGCACCGTGTCGACGATGCGATCGACCGACGGTATCGCGAGATCCTCCAGGCAGTCGGTTGCCGGCAGGGGGATGTGCGGTGTGGTGATCCTGACGATCGGCCCGTCGAGGTCCCAGAAGATCTCTTCCGCAACGATCGACACGACTTCGGCGCCCCAGCCGACCAGCCGAGGGTTTTCCTCGACGGTCACCAAACGCGACGTCTTGGCGACCGAGCCGAGGACCGTTGCGGTGTCGAGGGGCACCAGGGAGCGCAGGTCGATCACCTCCGCGGAGATCTGCTCCTTCGCCAGCAGGTCGGCCGCTGCGACCGCCTTGGGGACCATGGCGGCGAGCGCGACGATGGTCACGTCCGAGCCCGAGCGAAGAATCCGTGCGGTCCCGAGCGTGTCGACCAGCTCCCCGTCGGGGACTTCTCCCTTGGTCGCGAACAGCGCCTTGTGTTCGAAGAACACCACAGGATCGGGGTCGCGGATCGCAGCGGCGAGCAGCCCGATGACATCGGCCGGATTCGACGGGGCCACGACCTTGAGTCCTGGGACCGCCATCGCCCAGTTCTCCAGGCTCTGGGAGTGCTGACCGCCGAATCGGGCGCCGCCTCCGTTGGCGGTGCGGATGACGAGCGGAAGGGACACCTGTCCTCCGCTCATGTATCGGGTCTTGGCGATCTGGTTGGCGACGATGTCCCAGCACGTCGCCAGGAAGTCGCTGAACATCAGCTCGCCGATCGGTCGGAGCCCGTTCATGGCGGCGCCCATGATCATGCCGGTGATCGCTTCCTCGGAGATCGGGGTATCCCGTACGCGTTCCGGCCCGAAACGATCGAACAGGCCGGCGGTGGTCTTGAACACGCCACCCGCCTTGGCGACATCCTCGCCGATGAGCACAACGGAAGAGTCTCGCTCCATTTCCTGTGCGAGGCCCCGTGCGACGGCGTCTCGATAGCTCAGTTCCGCCATGAGGAACCTCCATCTGCCCAGAGATCGGTGAGAAGTACATCGGGGGAGGGGACCGGCGTTCGTTTGGCGAGCTCGGTCGCTTCGTCGACTTCGATGGTGGCCGCCTCCTCGATTCGATCGAGCCGGCCGCCGGCGATTCCGCGCTTCTCGAGAAGCGCGCGATAGGTGACGATCGGGTCCTTGGCCTTCCACGCACGGACCTCTTCCTCCGGCCGGTACTTGCCGGGGTCGGCACGAGAGTGGCCTCCGTGCCGGTACGTCTTGGCCTCGATGAGCGCCGGGCCTTCACCACGCCGGGCTCGGGCGATCGCTGCGACCGCCGTGGCGAAGACCGCTTCGACATCGTTGCCGTCCACGATCGTGCCTTCCAGACCGTACGCGGGGGCACGGTCTGCAGCCGGGTTCGGCACCGCAGTGACATCGGCGATCGGCGTGTACTCCATGTAGAGGTTGTTCTCGCAGACGAACACGACGGGCAGCTTCCAGACCGAAGCGATGTTGAGCGCCTCGTGGAACGCACCGATGTTGGTCGTCCCGTCACCGAAGAAACACACCGAGACCTGCGAGGTGCCGCGCACCTTGGCCGCCCATGCGGCCCCGGCGGCGATCGGGAGGTGGGCGCCGACGATTGCATAGGAGCCCATGGCGCCGACGGACACATCGGTCAGGTGCATGGAACCCCCCTTCCCGCCGCAGATGCCGTTTGCCCGGCCGAGCAGTTCGCCCATGAGCGCACCCATCGGGGCGCCGCGCAGCAGCGTGTGGTTGTGGCCGCGGTACGTGCAATAGGTCATGTCGCCTGCCTGCATCGCCTGGGCGAACCCGGCGGCGACGGCCTCCTGCCCGAGGCCGAGGTGCGTGGTTCCCTTGACGAGGCCCTGCAGGAACAGGTCATAGGCCCGTTTCTCGAAATACCGGGCCCGAACCATGGCCGTGTAGAGGCTCATCTGGGTGGCCGTCTCGATGGTGACGGCATCGTTCGGAGGTGTGTCCATGTGTTCCTCTCAGAGAATGAAGACGATATCCGATGCGCGGTGCATGCCCGAGCACGCTAGTGGCTCGCCCGGCAACCGTTGCGACGTTCTGCCGGCCAGGAACGCCCTTTGCCGCGTTCTGCGCCTCGATGCACCTGCCGGAGCGCCTTCGTTGTGCGGGTCTTGCCATCGATACCGGATCGACTCGACGACTCGACTCGAACGAAAGGGCCGGGTCGATCCGTGTCGACGACGTGTTCCTGCCTCGGCATCGACACCCCGAGCGTCATCGCCCAAGGCACTGGTGCAGCAGACGGTGTGTCGGCTTCGCGCGCGCTGGATCAAGCCCGGCTCCGCTGTCGGGCACTCCCAGGAAACGGAAACCGGAAGGTTTCGGTTGACGGGGATGCAGGTGAGTCCGTATGCTCTCATTTAATCGATTATCGAAGATAGAGGATTCGATACCGAAATGCACGTAGGCCGCGAGACGCAGAGCCGACCCGCTCGGGAGGTGTCTTGGACAAGTTCCTGATCTCTTCCTTCAACGGCATCACGCTCGCCGCCCTTTACTTCATCGTGGCGAGCGGCTTCAGCCTCATCTTCGGTGTCATGCGCATCGTCAATCTGGCCCACGGTTCACTGTATCTCGCAGGCGCCTACCTGGGGTGGGAGGTTGGCGACGCCACCGGCAACTGGTGGTTGGGGCTCCTCGTCGGGGCGCTCGCAATGATGCTCCTGGGCATCATCCTGCAGGTGGGGATCTTCAGTTGGATGCAGGGTGAGGATCTTCGACAGGCGATGATCACCATCGGCATCTCGATCGTCATCGCCGACCAGATGCTCGCTCGCTACGGGGGATTCGCCTACCAGTTCCCCTATCCCGACTTCCTCAGAGGCGCCACGCTGATTCCCCTCCTCGGGATTCGCTATCCCACCTACCGGCTCTTCCTGGTCGTGATCGCCATCGTGCTGGGGGTGCTCCTGTGGCTTCTCCTGTCCAAAACCAAGCTCGGCATGACGATTCGAGCGGGCATCGACGATCGGGACATGCTCTCGGCCCTCGGTGTGAACGTCGCCCGGGTGTTCGTCGTCGTGTTCGCCCTCGGAGCATTCCTGGCGGGCTTCGCCGGAGTGATCGGGGGGACGGCGTTCTCCATCATCCCCGGAGAAGATGCCCGGTTCCTCGTGGCGTCGCTCGTCGTGGTCATCGTCGGTGGCATGGGCAGCCTCGGTGGCGCGGCAATCGGCGCCCTCCTCGTCGGCATGGCCAGCCAGTACAGCCTGGCCTACGTGTCCACCTACGCGCCCCTGGTCACGTTTGCGCTGATGACCGTCGTCCTGGCCCTTCGGCCGCGGGGTCTGTTCGGTCGGGAAGCGCGAGAGGGGACCTAGCAGGATCATGGATCGAATCGTTGCCGAGTTGAAGGACTGGAGGGTCGCCGTCGGGGTGGTCCTGGCAGTGTTTCTGGTCCTGCTTCCGATGCTCGTGTCCGAGTTCTGGGTGACCGAGATCGCCAGCAAGTCGCTCTGGATGGGCATCATCGCGCTGAGTCTGATCTTCCTCGTCAAGTTCGGCGGGATGATCTCGTTCGCCCAACTGGCGACTGCAGGACTCGCCGGGTACGCGGTCGCGTACGTCAGTTACCACGAGACGGGGAGCTGGCTGCTCGGCGTCGTCCTCGGAATCCTGGTAGCGACGCTCGGCGGGGCCCTCTTCGGACTCATCTCCGTACGCACCGAGGGGATCTATCTGCTGATGATCACCCTCGCGCTCGGGATGCTGGTGTTCTTCTTCGCGAACCAGAACTGTGAGATCTTCAACTGCCATCGGGGCATCGGTCCCGTGCCGCCTCCCAAGATCGGGCCACTCGACCTGACGTCGGCGAATCCCTTCTACTACTTCTCGTTGGTCGTCGCGGCGTTCGTGTACGGACTCGTGCGCTATGTGGGCCGGGCGCCGTTCGGCCTGGCCCTACAGGGGATACGGGACAACCCTCGGCGGATGCGCTCCCTCGGGTACTGGGTGGGCCTGCACAAGGTGTTGGCGTTCGGTTTCGCCGGCTTCATCGCCGGCCTGGGCGGCATCCTGATGGTGTGGCACCGGGTCAACATGTCCCCGACGGTGGTCGACCTGACCCGCAACATCGACATCCTGATCGTTGCGGTCGTCGGAGGCATCGCGTATGCAGAGGGGGCATTCCTCGGCGCAGTCTTCTTCAACGTGGCAGATACCTTCACGGCGGAGTTCTTCACCCGTGAACGGTTCAACACGATCATCGGGCTGGTCTTCATCGCGCTGCTGATCCTCTCGCCCAACGGGCTGTTGGGGATCCCGGCCCGTGTTCGCCGGGCGCTGCGACGTGCCCCGCCCAAGGGGGTCGCCGTGCTTTCGGAGGGAGAGGAGACCGTGGAATCAGAGCATTCATGACCTCGAAGACATAACGGGACAACACCAAGGGAAGACCGTGACGGGACGACCCGAAGGAGGGAGACTCGGATGAGTGAGAACTGGAGAAGATCGTGGGCAGTGCTGGCCCTGTTCGTCGTGTTGGCGCTGATCGCCGCCGCCTGCGGCGGAGCCACCACCGCAACAACAACGACGGCCGCACCATCTGCGAACGCAACAACCACGAGTACCACGGCGGCTGCCACGCAGCAGAGTGGTGACGTCATCAAGCTGGGCGTGCTCGCCACGCTCGAAGGACCGTTCGTCGAACCCGGCAAGGACGGCATCCGGGGTGTCTACATGGCACTGGCCGAATTCGGTGGCGACAGTGAGGGCAAAGGCGCAGTCGTCGCCGGCCACCCGATCGAAGTGTATGTCGAGAGCACCGACGCCACGGCCGAAGTGGCTCGTGAC
Source organism: Actinomycetota bacterium (assembly GCA_013152275.1). Taxonomy (NCBI): domain Bacteria; kingdom Bacillati; phylum Actinomycetota; species Actinomycetota bacterium. Next base: position 7,860 of record JAADGS010000098.1, read on the forward strand.
AAGGCCCGCAAGTTGTTCGAAGAAGACAACGTGGACATCATCATCGGACCACTGTCCGGCGATGAGGGCATCAACCTGGCCCGCTATATGCAAGGTGTACCGGACAAGACGATGTTGAACGGTACGTCCGCAGCGCAGGACACGACGATGGATCCGGCCATCCGTTCGAAGCAGTTCTTCCGCTGGGGCACCGACGGTGTCCAGTGGCAGGCGGGCCTCGGCAGCTATGCCTACAACGAAAAGGGCTACCGCAAGATGGTGACCCTCGGCGAGGACTACTCGTTCCCCTACAGCCAGGTCGAAGGCTTCATGATCGAGTTCTGCCGAGAGGGTGGCACCGTGGCGAAGAAGCTGTGGACCCCGCTCGGTGAGACGGACTACAGCTCGATCATCGCCGAGATCCAGGGCATCTCCGATCTCGACGCCGTGTACGTCGCCCTGGGCGGCAACGACGCCATCAACTTCCTGACGCAGATGCTGGACTTCGGTCTGGATCTGCCTCTCGTCGGCGGTTCGATCACCGTCGACCAGTCGATCCTCGGAGCGAAGGCTCCCCGGATCCGGGAGGTCGTGATCGGCACGCCTGCGGCAGGTCCCATCGCCGACGATATCCAGGACCAGGTCTACGTGGACTGGGTCAAGGCGTATCAGGACCTCTGGGAGGAGGGCAAGGACTACCCGCTCACCGGGATTCGGTTCCCGCTGCCGTCGCTGTTCGCACATGGCTACTACGTGGATGCCAAGGCGGCCCTGCTGGCGCTCGAAAAGGTCGATGGTGACCTGTCGGGTGGGCAGGAGGCCTTCCGTGAGGCGCTCCGTGGCCTCAAGTACGAGTCCCCGACCGGCATGGTCAGCGTGGACAAGAACCAGAACGCGATCGCGAACGAGTACGTGACCGAGGTCACCGAACGTGCCGATGGCGTGCTGTACAACAAGCTGGTCAAGGTCGCCGAGCAGGTGAACCAGACACTTGGTGAGCCTGAGGACTTCTTCTTCCCGAACGGGACCTACCAGGGTCCATCTCGAGAATACCCAAGCTGTCCGTGACGGATAACGCGAGCCCAGAAGCGAACGTCCCCGCCCTGCACCTGCAGGGCGTGGGGCGTCGCTTCGGCGCGCTGCAGGCCGTACGAGATGTGACGATGGAGATCGCCGAAGGAGAGCGGCGTGCGATCCTCGGCCCGAACGGGGCAGGCAAGACGACGCTCTTCAACGTGATCGCAGGCGATTTCCTGCCCACGTCGGGCGACGTCTACTTCTTTGGTGCCAAGATCACCGATCTGCCGGCGCACAAGCGGACCCGGATGGGTCTGGCTCGCACGTACCAGACGTCGCTGCTCTTCGGCGGACTGACCGTTCGCGACAACATTTTCCTGGGTGTCCGGGGGGTCAAACCGAGACGGCTCAGCCTCCGGCGCCCGACCAAGAACGATCGTGACCACGCCGAGGTGGAGCGACTGGCCGAGTCGGTCGGGCTGACAGCCGTTCTCGACACAGGTGTCGACTCGCTGTCCCATGGGCAGCAGCGCCAGTTGGAGATCGCCATGGCATTGTCGTCGTCTCCCCGGTTGCTCCTGCTCGACGAGCCTGCGGCAGGGCTGTCTCCGAGTGAGCGCGCCGATCTGTTGGCCCTTCTGGGAGGGCTGCCTCGGACGATCACCGTGATTCTCATCGAGCACGACATGGATGTGGCCCTGCAGGCGGCCGACTGGGTGACGGTGATGCACAACGGGTCGATTTTTGCCGAGGGGGATCCGGACAAGATCCAAGACAACCAGGTCGTCCTGGACATCTACCTGGGGGCGCGCGGACATGAGTGAGGCACTGCTCGAAATCAAGTCGCTCAACGTCTACTACGGGCGCAGCCACGTGCTGCAAGATGTCGACCTGACGGTCGGAGACGAGCCGATCTCGCTGATCGGCCGAAACGGCATGGGAAAGACGACACTCTGCAACGCGATCATGGGACTCATTCCGGCGGCCTCGGGCAGTATCGTGTTCGATGGAGCCGAGTTGACCAACCGAAAAACCCACTGGATCGCCGGACAGGGCCTGGGATACGTGCCGCAGGGTCGGCGCCTGTTCCCCTCCCTCACGGTGGCGGAGCATCTGAGGCTCGTTCAGAGGAAGGGCAGTGCCAACGCGTGGGATCTCGATCGTGTGTACGAACTGTTCCCACCCCTGGCGGACCGCCGGGCGTTCGGCGCCTCGTTGCTCTCGGGCGGTGAGCAACAGATGCTGGCCATCGCGCGGGCGCTGTTGCTGCATCCCCGTCTGCTGGTGATGGACGAGCCGTCGGAAGGCCTCGCACCGGTCATCGTCGATCAGCTCGTCGAGATTCTGCAAGGGTTGAAGGAGCACGGAATCGGGTTGCTGCTCATCGAGCAGAACCTGGGTGTCGCGACGAGCGTCTCGGACCGCCTTGCAGTGATGGTGGGTGGACGAATTGCACTCGAAACGACCTCCGAACGGATGCTCACGGATCGTGACGCGCAGCGCCAGTACCTGGGTGTCAGCCCGCACGGAGAAGAGCAGGAACACGAGGATTGACAATGGCAACAGTCGTATTGCTTGGAACGCTCGATACGAAGGCGACCGAATACGCCTTCTTGAAAGACAGGATCGCCGAAGCGAACTGTGATGTCGTCGTGATCAACGCAGGGGTGCTCGGCGACCCCGACTACCCGACCGACTACTCGCGTGCCGACGTGGCGGCCGCCGCCGGAGTGGGTCTCGATGATCTGGTGAATGCCGGCGACAGGGGAGCGGCGGTCGAGGCCATGGCGCGAGGTGCCGCCGTGATCGTCCAGGACCTGTACCGGCAAGGGCGCCTCGACGGGATTCTCGGCCTCGGGGGATCGGGCGGCTCATCGTTGATCAGCTACTCGATGCGCCTGCTTCCGATCGGTGTGCCGAAGCTGCTGGTCTCGACGATGGCATCGGGCGAGACCCGCCCGTACGTCGGCACGGCCGACATCGCCATGATGTACTCGGTGGTCGACATCGCGGGCATCAACGAGATCTCGGCGAGGATCCTGGGGAACGCGGCCGCGGGCATCGCAGGTATGGCGAAGGCCCACGAGGCCTATGTTCCTGCGGACACGGGGAAGCCGCTCGTCGGAGCGACCATGTTCGGGGTGACGACGCCGTCGGTCACCGTGGCCCGAGAATGGCTGGAGGATCACGGCTACGAGGTGCTCGTCTTCCACGCCACGGGGACCGGGGGACAGTCGATGGAAGCGCTCATGGAGAGCGGCTACATCACCGCATCCCTGGACATCACGACCACCGAACTCGTCGACGAGCTGGTCGGCGGTGTGCTCTCGGCCGGACCGGACCGGCTCGAGATGGCCGGTCGGCTCGGCATACCGCAAGTCGTCTCGCTCGGCGCGCTCGACATGGGCAACTTCGGACCGATCAACACGGTTCCGGACGAGTACAAGGACCGCAACCTCTACGTGCACAACCCCACGGTCACGTTGATGCGGACCACTCCCGAGGAGTGTGCACGGCTGGGCCGCACGATCGCCGCCAAGTTGAACCAGGCCAAAGGCCCCCTCACGGTGTTCATCCCGCTCAAGGGCGTGTCGGCGATCGCCACGGAGGGGGGCGTGTTCTACGACCCGGAGGCCGACGAGGCGCTGATCACCGAACTCGAGGCCCACCTCGACCCCTCGGTCGAGGTGATCGAGATGGACACCGATGTGAACGACCCGGAGTTCGCCACCGCCATGGCGCAACGCCTCGACGAGCACTATCGGGCCTGGGCGGCGTCACGCCCGCAAGCCTGACCACAACAGCTACAAGAGAGAGGGGAGGAGGACCATGACCATGACGGGACAAGAGGCGCTGGCGAAGTTGCGCAAGACGCTCGACGGCGGCGGCGTGATCATCGGAGCGGGAGCCGGTACCGGTATCTCGGCGAAGTGTGCCGAGGCCGGCGGGACGGATCTCATCATCATCTACAACTCCGGTCGGTATCGCATGGCGGGACGAGGCTCGCTCGCAGGGCTCATGCCCTACGGCGATGCGAATGCGATCGTGATCGACATGGCCAGCGAGGTGCTGCCGATCGTGAAGCACACACCGGTCCTGGCGGGGGTGTGTGGCACGGACCCGTTCCGGCTGATGGACAAGTTCCTCGACGAGGTGGAGGAGACGGGGTTCGCCGGTGTGCAGAACTTCCCGACGGTCGGCCTGATCGACGGGACGTTTCGCAAGAATCTCGAAGAGACCGGGATGGGCTACGGCCTCGAGGTCGAGATGATCCGTCTCGCCCACGAAAAGGGCCTGTTGACGACTCCGTACGTGTTCGACGAGGAGTCGGCCCAGGCGATGGCGGAGGCGGGGGCGGACGTCGTCGTGGCCCACATGGGGCTGACCACGAAGGGCTCGATAGGCGCCGAGACCGCCCTGACGATCGAGGGAGCGGCCGAACGTGTGCAACGCATACGTGATGCAGCGGTCGCGGTGAGAGACGACATTATCGTCTTGTGCCATGGAGGTCCCATCGCCGAGCCGGAGGATGCCGAGTACGTCCTTCGCAACACGAGCGGTGTCGCGGGGTTCTTCGGCGCATCCAGCATGGAGCGCCTGCCCACGGAGATCGCCATGACCGCAAACATGAAGAGGTTCAAGAGCATCAGTCGCTAGGAGGCCGGCGCCGATCGGCAAAGGAGACAACATGGCAGACGAGAGCAAGATCGTAAAACAGTTCCTTGGCGACGAGGACTTCCCGATCGATTGGGACAACGAGGGGGAGAAGGGTCTCTTCTGGGTCTACGACGACCTGCACTGCCCGCAGCCGTTGTCCCCGATGTACTTCGACATCGGAGGATGGTGGCTGACCTGCGACCACATGTTCCGCAGATTCGGCACACCCTTCGCTTCCGACTGGATCGCCAAGAACGTCAACGGGTATCTCTACACCGCCGCGGTACCGGCCGATCCGGACTTCAAGGTCGAAGCGATGGAATACGGCAACGTGTACTACCCGCGGGTTCCCAAGGACGATCCGGAATACGCTTCCAAGATCGGCGCCTATCTGGGTGCGGTCCTGCCGACATATGGACAGAATTTCGCCGATTGGTGGCGGGACCGGTTGGTGCCCGAGATGCGCAGGAACTTCGACTATCTGGAGGATCGCATCGATCGCTGGGAGGAGATCCCACTCATGGAGTGGGCGACCATCCTCGAAGATGCGATGGACATCCACGACCGTCACTGGAAGATCCACTGGATGCTGAACTTCGCTCAGCTCTCGGCCACGCTCAACCTTCAGGCCGTCATGGAGGAGGTACGGGGCGAGGCGGATCCGGTGCTCCTGGGCCGGTTGCAGAACTCCGCCGAGGACCGCAACTGGGACTCGATCGGGGCGTTGTGGAAGATGAAGGAGGAGATCAAGGGCGACGCCGAGTTGTCGGAGATGTTCGCCAAGGACACCGGGACGGAGGTGCTCGAAGCCCTCGAGGCATCCGAGCGGGGCCGCACGTTCATCGCAGAGCGGCTCAAGCCGTATCAGCGTGAGTTCGGTTGGCACGCCGTGTGGAGTCACGAGTTCATCTTCGCCACCCGGTTCGAGAGGGCCCAGCCGGTGCTCGAAGTCATCAAGGGCTATCTCGAGACCGACTACGACTACCCGTCCACGGTGAAGCACCTCGCGGAGGATATCGCCGCGGCCTCGGCCGAGATGCTCGAGGGTCTCGAAGGTGAGGCGCTCGAGAAGATGCGAGTGGCCAACGAGATCAACCTGAAGATGGCTCCGCTGACGCCGGACCATCATTTCTACATCGACCAGGGCAGCAACGCCCACGTGCGGCTGGTCCTGGTGTGCATCGGCCGGCATCTGGTGAAGATGGGGGTTCTCGACGAGCCGGACGACGTGATCTACCTGAAGTACAACGAGCTGCGGTACTTCATGGGCGATCCGGAGAACTTCGATGCGCGCGGCATCATTGCCAAGCGAAAGGCCGAGCGAGAGGCCGCCTACGCGGTCCGGCCGAAGGACTGGATCGGCACGGCGACCGAGTCCCAGCTCGAGTTCCCCTACCTGGGCCTCTGGGGATTCCCGGATCGGCTCTACATGGAGCAGCCGGAGGCCGAAGATCAGATCGCGGGTCTGGCCGCCTCGCCGGGTGTGTACCAGGGAACCGCCAAGGTTGTGCTCAGCGTCGACGAGTTCGACCTGGTCAACAAGGGCGACATCCTGGTGTGTCAGATGACCAACCCGGCCTGGGTGACGCTGTTCACCAAGATCAGTGGCCTGGTGACCGACGCGGGTGGTCTCACGTCACACCCGGCCGTGCTTGCCCGTGAGTTTGGAATCCCGGCAGTGATCGGGACCTCGGTGGCGACGGAAAAGATCAGAACGGGCGACCGCCTCCGGGTCAACGGTTCGACTGGCGTCGTGGAGATCCTCTCCGAGGGAGACAAGGAGGGAGACGTTATCGGGTCTGACCTATTCAGGACATGAGTGCTCCAACCGGGCATCATCCGGATCCTGTGGAGCGCAACGTACTGAGTGCGCAGGTGAAGGACCGGATCTTGCAGCAGATCCTCGAAGGTGAGCTGGCACCCGGGTCTCGTATCGTCGAGACCCGGATTGCCCGCGAGCTCGGAACGAGCCAGGCCCCGGTGCGCGAGGCGCTCCGGGACCTGGCGACGCTCGGCCTCGTGGACATGGAGCCCTATCGCGGGGCTCGTGTCCGGCGGCCGACGAAGGTCGAGCTCGTGGAAGCGATGGAGGTGCGCGCAGAGTTGGAGGCACTCGCCGCCAGACGGGCCGCCACCCGTGTCGACGACGGCGTGTTGGCGGATCTCCGAGCATTGATCGACGAGATGCAGCGCTTCGCAGACGTCGGGGACACGCATGCCCATGCGTTGAACAACACCGAATTCCACGCGACCGTGGTGCGAGCATCCGGCAACAGGACCCTGGAGCGGACATGGTCGATGCTGGAGCCGTACGCTCGCACCTACGTCACCGCCATGGCCCCCGGAACCGACCTGACATGGCTCACGCAGCGCCATGTCGGCATCGTCGAGGCGCTCGAAGCTCGAGATCCCGAGCGAGCAGCCGAGGCCATGCGGGTCCATGCCCGTGAGGCCCAGGAACTGATCCTGGCCATGGATGAATCGATGTTCGGCAAGAAGACCTCCGGCGCCGAGGGGGATGATTGAGCCCGACGAGTGGAGACAACCGACGCCGCCTGCACGAGCCGAGCGCACGCCGAGCGGCCTTGGCCTCCTGAGCGTTCACACCGCCCTGTCGATGCGCGGTGTCGCACCACCGGGAGCCTCGGGGCCGGAGCCGGCCGACCGGTCTCGGTCCAGTGCTCACAACAGTCTGAGAAGAAGAGAAACGATGCGGTCATCACCGATGCGCCGCGAGTAGGGAGCAGAATCATGTTGCAACTGTCTGAGGAGATGTCCGCCGGGGATGCACGCCTGCGGGTGGATGTCTACGGATCCCACCCCATCGACCATGTGCTGGAGGACATGAGCTTCCTCAACTACCGGTTGGCCGATGTGCGCCTCGAGCCCGAGGTCACGCTGAGCGCTCCGGGCATCGTCTGGAACCAGGAAGGCGCCAAGGCGATCTCGTACGACGGCAACGTCATGACCTTCGACGGCGACTGGGCCGAGGGGCCACTCCAGAAGGTCATCGTGACCATGCTGGCGTTGCGGATGGAAGCCGTCGGCCTGCACCCGTTTCACGCTTCCGCGGTGCGGTATCGTGACAAGACGATCGTCTTCCTGGGCGGTGAGTCGAACCACGGCAAGAGCATGGGTCAGATCGAGGCGTGCAGGCGCGGCGGGCGGCTCGTGTCCACGGAGACGACCGTGATCGACGAGTCCGGACGAGCGGTCATGGGATCCAAGGACGTGTTTCTGAAGAAGCGGGCCAAGGGAACCGAACGAGCGGACAAGGCCGCACCCAATCAGGGAGTGACCAAGTTCTTCGGCGAGATGCCCACGTGGGAGACCTATGAGGAGCCGAGCAAGGTCGACGTCGTGATCGTACCGGCGATCGACGGCAACTTCGCACCCAGCATGGTGGAGATGATTCCCTTCGAGGCGCAGTTTCAGACGCTGCACTCGTTGCAGAACTACTTCCTGCTGAACGAGCTGCTCGCTCCCGGATGGCCGATGCCCATCGTCGACACCGAAGCTCTCCGCAAGAAGCGTGCCGGCTTCGTGCAGTCGTTCTGCGATCTCCCGTACTTCTTCATCCGCGCCGCCACACCCCAGGTGCTGATGGACGAGGTCGACAAGGTGATCTGAGAGGAGTTCGATGGAGGTGGGTGCAGGCAACCCGGCGTCGGATCGGTCGGTCGTGCGAAGAGGCGAAACGCCATGATGCAGGCCTTCGGATACGCGCGGCCGCACAGCCTGTCGGAGACTCTGAGCCTGCTGAGCGAACACGGCTCGCAGGCCCGCGTCCTCGCCGGCGGAACCGACCTGATCGTCGGTATGCGGTCCGGGAAACTGTCGGCGCGCATGGTCATCGATCTCAAGCGGGTCGGTGAGCTGCAGCCGGCGATCACCGAGCAGGATGGTGCCGTGCGGATCGGCGCAACGGTCGTGCTCACCGACGTGATCGAAGACGAACGCGTCAAGGATGCCTTCCCCGCCTTGATCGAGGCGGTGTCGGTGGTCGGATCGGTCCAGATTCGCAACCGAGCGACACTTGCCGGGAACATCTGCAACGCATCGCCCGGCGCGGACACGGTCCCCGCCCTGATGATCTACGACGCGGTCGTGAACGTGGTGAGCGAGTCGGGTGAGCGTCGGGTCCCACTCGTCCGGTTCTTCGTCGGGCCGGGGCAGACGGTGCTCGGCCCGGGCGAGATCGTCACGTCGATCGATCTGCCGATTCCCGACCGGCCCGTCGGGGCCGCATTCGAGCGGATCGCCCGCCGGAGGGGGATGGACCTGTCCGCAGTCAATGTCGGCTGTCTGGTCGCAGGAGATGGCGTCACCCGTTTCGCCTACGGCGCCGTCGGCCCGACGGCCTTCGCCGTCGAGGATCGGAGCGGCCGTCTGGCAGACCCCGACTTGGGCGAGGAAGAGAAGGAGCACCTCTTGAGCGATCTCGCTGCGCAGGCCCGTCCCATATCCGACCTGCGGGCAAGCCGCGAGTACCGCCAGGCGATGCTGCCGGTGCTCAGCAAACGGGCACTTGCGGCCGCTCTTGGACGGCTGACGGGATGGTTGTGATGCAGACAGGGACCATTCCGATCTCCTTCACCGTCAATGGCAGGCGATGCTCGCTGGAGGTGGCGCCCCACCACACGCTCCTGGATGTCCTTCGTGACCAGTTGGAGCTCACCGGCACGAAAGAGTGCTGTACGGAAGGCGAGTGTGGCGCCTGCACGGTGCTCGTCGACGGTCGTTCGGTCAACTCCTGCCTCATGCTGGCCGCAGAAGCGCACGGAGCCGAGATCATGACGGTCGAGGGTCTCGCAACCGACGGCCGGCTCGCTCCGCTGCAGGAGGCGTTCCTCGACGAGGGTGCCCCGCAGTGTGGATTCTGCATTCCCGGCCAGTTGATGTCGGCCCACGCCCTGCTGAACCAGAATCCTCACCCCGTCCTCGAGGATGTCCGCGAGGCCCTGGCGGGCAACCTCTGTCGATGCGCGGGATACGTGCAGATCACCAAGGCGGTGCTCGCCGCCGCCGAAAAGGGGGACCGATGAGCGCCAACGTCATCGGAAGCTCGCCTCGCAGGGTCGGTGGGATCGGGCGTGTCACCGGCGCCCAGGAGTACGTGGCCGACATCCGTCTGGCCGACGTGCTCCACGTCAAGCTCGTGCGCCTCGACTGTGCACGAGCCCGGCTTCTCTCGATCGACGGTACCGCCGCGATGCGCGTTCGCGGGGTCCGTCTCGTGCTCACCGCCGCCGACCTGCCACAGCCGGTTCCCCGCTTCGGCCCCAAGTTCAGGGACCGGCCGATCCTCGCCGTCGCTGAGACCAAATACCATGGCGAGCCGGTGGCGGCGGTAGCCGCCGAGACGCGAGACGCGGCCGAGGAGGCGGCGCGCCTCGTCCACGTGGACTATGAGGTGCTCGACGGCGGTGTCTTCAGTGTGGCCGGGGCGCTCGATCCGACATCACCACTCGTTCAGGATCCCGCGATTCGTCCGAACGACCCGCTCGCCGACACGAACACCCTACGCGAACACGATTTCGGCTGGGGCGATGTCGATGCGACGCCGGCGGATCTCGTCGTCGAGAACACCTACTCGTTCCCGATGGTCACCCACTTCACGATCGAGCCGCACGGCTTCATGGCGGCTCCCGACGGCGACGGGATCACCGTGTGGAGTTCCATCCAGCACCCGTACCTGCTGCAGAAGACCATCGCCGAGCTCTTGGATCTGCCTTTGGCCAAGGTGCGCGTCTTCGCTCCCGACCCCGGTGGAGGTTTCGGAGGCAAGCAGATCCCCAAGTATGAGCCTTTGCTCGCGTTCATGGCGCTGCGCACCGGGCGCCCGGTGCGGCTGATCCTGACACTGGCCGAGACCTTCCAGGCGGTTCGACGGGCTGCGACGGAGGTCCGGTTTCGCACCGGCTTCCTGTCGGACGGCACGATGGCGTTCCAGGACGTGGAGGCCAACTTCCTGATCGGGGCGTACGTCGACATCGCAGACCGTGTCGTCGGGAAGGCGAGCTACCTCGCCTGCGGCCCGTACCGTGTTCCGGCAGTGCGCATCAAGGCACGAACACTCCTGTCGCACACGACGCCGAGCACCGCCTTCCGCGGGTTCGGCATTCCACAGATCACCTGGGCCAGGGAGTCCATCATCGATGAAGGGGCCCGTGCGCTCGGAATCGACAGGGTGGAGATTCGCCTGCGCAACCTCGCCCGTCACGGTGAGAGGTTCATTCCCGGCGACACTCCGGCCGACGGCGACTGGTCCCAGACCGTCCGAAAGGCTGCCGAGCTGATCGAGTGGGGGACCCCTCTCGTGCCCAAACGTGGCCGCGGACTCGCCCTTGGCCTCAAATCCGGGCCAACGACGGGCCTCTCCTACTCGACGGTGCGGTTCCTGGCAGACGGGAGCGCCCTCGTCCTCAGCGGCACGTCCGACATGGGTCAGGGTGCACGCACGGTCTTCGCGCAGATCGTCTCCGAGGAACTCGGGATACCGCTCGAGCGGATCTCGGTCATCATGGGCGACACCGGGGTGATCCCCTACGATCAGCAGACGTCCGCAAGCCGTTCATCGGTCCTCATGGGCACGGCCGTTCTGCGCGCCTGCCGGGACATCCAGGCAAAGCTGTGCGCCATGGCGTCACGTCTCTACGAGGTCGAGGAGTCCGAGATCGTCGTCGAGCGCGGTGTCGTTCGCCTTCCCGGTCGTGATCTCCCGGCGGTGGATGTGCTCCAGTCCGGCCTCGGTCGCCTGGGCGGGGAGATCGTCGGGAACGGGGAGATGCGCAAAGATGTCGAACCCGACCATCCCCTCGGTGGTAGTGCCGCTTTCTTCGAGTTCAACTGCACGGCGTTCGAGGCCGAGGTCGATGAGGAGACGGGCGAGATCCTCATCGTGCGCCATGTCACCGTGAGCGACGTCGGCCGAGCCCTCAACCCGCTCCAGGTCGAGGGACAGGACGACGGCGCGGCCATCATGGGTCTGGGCCACACGCTCATGGAACACATCGTTCTCGACGAGTCCGGCCGGATTCAGAATCTCGGCGCACTCGACTACCAGATCCCGACGAGCAAGGACCTTCCCCTCAAACTCACCGGCGAGACGGTCGAGAACGCCGACGGTCCGGGACCGTACGGCATCAAGGGGATCAGCGAAGGGGCCCTTCTGGCGGTGTCACCGGCCGTGGCGTCCGCGGTGACCGACGCCACGGGCGTGGTCATTCGCGATCTGCCGCTGACACCCGAGCGGGTGTGGCGGGCACTCGAGGAGAGGAGATGACGGTGCACGAAGAAGTCGGACCGATCGCCAACATGCCTGCCGCCGAGATCGTCGAGGCGGCTCGACTCGTGAAGCAAGGTCGGCGTTTCTCGCTGGCGACCCCACGATTCCCGGGCATGCCTCTCTTCCCGGGCCATCCACCGTTTCAGGTCCTCAACTACCGCACCCCACCGGGGATTCGTGCCGAGGGTGCTCAACCGTGGGGACCTCCGAACGACGTGGGTCTCGGCTACATGGCCGAATATGTGATGGCCACGTCCCACTCGGGTGCGCATGTCGATGCTCTCGCGCATATGACCATCGGTGAGGACGACCACTGGTACGGCGGCGGAAACACCGCCGAGCATCTGACCGACACGGGCCCATCGGTCGGCGACGCCGAGAAGCTCCCACCGTTCTTCACGCGGGGAGTGCTGCTCGATGCCGCCGGGTATCGCGGCGTCCAGGCGTTGCCCGCGGGCTCGCCGATCGGTGCAGACGAGCTCGAGGCCATCGCCGCCCGTGAGGGGGTCGAGGTTCGCCCGTGGGACACCGTCCTGATCCGTACCGGCTACCTGGCTTTCTGGCCGGACCGAGAGAAGATGGCCGAGCACAGGACCGCCGGACCCGATCTCTCCGCCGGCGAATGGCTGCTCGAACGCGGCGTGGTCGCGACAGGAACCGACACGGAGACCTATGAGGTCCAACCGGCACCCGACCGGGGGACGCCGGCCAACCCGCAGCCGGTCCACACCCGGCTGCTGATCGAGGCCGGCATCTACCTGATGGAGAGCGTGTATCTGGAGGAGCTCGCCACGGAGGGGATCCACGAGTTCCTCTTCGTCGCTCTGCCAGTCAAGATTCGTGGTGCAACCGGGTCGATGATCGACCCGCTTGCCGTTATCTAGAAAAGAGGTGGGAATGAAAGCGCTGGTCGTTACCGAACCGAACCGGTTCTCCGTCGAAGAGGTCGAGCAACCCGAGCCGGGGCCCTTCGAGCTGCTTTGCCGGGTTCGCGCGGTGACCATCTGCGGCACGGACGCGCACCTGCTGCGTGGCGACTATCCGGGGTTCTGGCCTCCCTCGTATCCGTTCATACCGGGTCACGAGTGGTCGGGCGAGGTCGTGGAGGTAGGACCTGGAGCCGAGCTTCTCGGTTGGAGCGTCGGCGACAGGGTCGCGGGAACGTCTCATGACGCGTGCGGTTTCTGTCAGAAATGCGTCGAAGGCCGCTACAACCTGTGTGAGAACTACGGGAACACCCGTCTGCACCGCCAATACGGCCACAACTGGCAGGGTTCCTTCGCCGAGTACGTGGTGCACGGTGTGAAGAGCGTGTTTCACCTTCCCGATGCGCTGACGTTCAGCGAAGGCGCCACCCTGGATCCGGCATCGATCGCTCTACACACGGCGAATCGGGGCGGGAATCGTCCCGGAGACACCGTCGTGGTGATCGGCCCCGGTCCGGTGGGCCTGCTGGCCGCGGATGCGGCGAGAGCGAGGGGTGCGGGCCGCGTCATCGTCGCCGGCCGGGGCGGCCGGCTCGCCAAAGCCGCCGATCTCGGCAACGAGACCGTCGACGTCGAATCCGAAGACCCGGTTCGCGCGATCAGGAACATGACCGATGGTCTGGGCGCGGATGTCATCCTCGAGTGTGCGGGAGTTCCCCAGACGTTGCAGTGGAGTCTCGCCATGGCGCGAAAAGGTGGTCGGATCGCGGTGGTGGGCATCCCGGTCGCGGGGGTCGAGCTCGCCCTCCAGGACCTCGTGCTGTATGAATACGAACTCGTCGGCGTGCGTGCCTCGGCAGGGGAGATGCGCCACGTGATTCCGCTCGTCGTCGACGGGCGCATCAGGGTGCGAGAGTTGATCACCCACCACTTTGCCCTCGACGACTTCGCCACGGCTCTGCAGACCTTCAATGAGCGTCGCGATGGCGCTCTCAAGGTCATCGTGGAACCGTAGACACCGATCGGGGGATGTGAGTTGAGCAAGGTGTTCGTGTTTGCCTGCACAGGGAACATCGGCAGATCGCCGCTCGCCGCGGCCATGGCCCGGCGGCGTCTCGCCGAGGCGTTGGGGGTCTCCGAGACCGAATTGGCGGACCGTGGGGTCGAGGTGACCTCGGTGGGTACGCACGCTCCACCGCGTCTTCGCGCGGCACGCTTCGCCGTCACCGCCGGTGACGAGGTGGGTGTCGACCTGCGAAAGCACCGCTCCAGGCGGATGAACCGCAAGCTCGCCGAGACGGTGACCCGTGTGTACTGCATGGAACAGGGCCAGATCGAGCGTCTGGTGGCGAAATACCCTGTGTTGGAGGGCAAGGTGGAGATGCTCCGACCCGATGGGGAGCCGGTGCTCGATCCGCGAGGCAAGGACCTCGAGTTCCACCGGGAGGTTCGCGACCGTATCGGTGAGGCGCTCAGCCGGCGCATTCCGGAACTCGTGGCCCTCGTCGACAAAGAGTGACGCCCCCTCTTTCCTTCCCCCTCAGGGGGAAGTGGGCTCGGCGAGGGACGAGCCGAGGTCGATGG
>JAADGS010000099.1 GCA_013152275.1 Actinomycetota bacterium
CATGACTATGTACCTGGGGTATCCCAGGTCTGAAAAACCTGGGGTCGGCAGTTCGATTCTGCCCCTGGCCACCAGCAAAACCCCAGGTCACAAACCTGGGGTGCTCTCCCGAGCGCCGGCCCGGATGGGTGATTGCTCACCGATTGCTCACCAGACAAAACCTGCCAGATGTGTGACCTCGGGTGATGGTTGACGACGGGGACCGCGACAGCTTTTCGACTGCCGGGGACACCACCGGTCTAGGCCCAACCGTGGTTGACATCTACATACCGGGTATGTATGGTCCGCTACATACCCGGTATGCATTGGGGAGACGGTGGGAATCAAGGAAGGCTTGCTGGCGGTTCTGTCCCGGGGCGAGGCTCACGGTTACCAGATAAAGCTGGAGCTGGAGGCGGCCACCGGAGATTCCTGGCGGATCAACATTGGTCAGGTGTACACGACCCTGCAGAGACTCGTGCGTGATGGTCTGGTGGAACCGATCAACGGGGAGATCCATGGTCGGATCCAATACACGATCACGACTTTGGGTCGTGAGGCGCTCGCCGAGTGGATGACAACGCCAGTGGAACTTGCCGCCGCCGGGCGGGACGAGATCACCCTCAAGATCCTCCTCGCCATCTCGTCAGGGACCGGCGATGCGCGTCGGGTCATCGAGATCCAGCGTGGGGCCGTCATGGGCTTGCTCCAGGACTACACCGCGTTGAAGGCGGCGGACGATTCTGCTGATCTCGCTTGGCTGCTCTATCTCGATCGACTCATTCTCAGTGCCGAGGCCGAGTTGCGATGGTTGGAGCGCGTGGAATCCCGTTTGGAGGAAGAGAAACCTTTGAGGAGGGCCGCAGTGGTCGATCTTCCTGAGATCGAGGACGTGGTGAGATGAGCGAGCCGATCCTGTCGATGGTCAGGGTCGGGAAGACCCACGGGTCCGGGGCGCAGCGGGTAGACGCCCTGGTCAACATCGACCTCGATCTCAGCCCCGGCGAACTGGTGGCTATCACTGGCCGGAGCGGGTCGGGCAAGACCACGCTGCTCAACATGGCGGGCGCCCTCGATGAGCCCACAACCGGGAAGATCGTGGTCGACGGAAAGAACCTGGCGACGATGACCGCCAAGGAACTGGCTCGCCTGCGGCGCGTGTCGGTGGGGTATGTGTTCCAGCAGTTCAACCTCCTTCCCTCGCTCACCGCCGCGGAAAACATCGCATTGCCCCTGGAACTCGACGGCGTGGCTATCGAAGTGGCGCGCAGGTTCGCCGAGGAATCGCTCATCGAGGTGGAGATGGGCGGGATGGAGGATCGGTTCCCCGATCAGCTCTCCGGGGGCGAGCAGCAGCGAGTAGCCATCGCCCGGGGTCTGGTCGGTCCCCGGTCGATCCTCCTCGCCGACGAGCCCACCGGCGCGCTCGACGAGGCCACCGGAGAGAGCATCCTCAGACTCTTGCGGCGGCGCTGCGATAACGGGGCGGCTGCCTTGCTGGTCACCCATGAACCGGTGTTCGCGGCCTGGGCCGACCGAGTCGTGCGTCTCCGGGACGGTCGCATCGAGGGTATCTCGGTCCGATCCGGCGTCCCCCTCACATCGGCCGACCTTTGATGAGTGGTCGCAGGGCTGCCCTCCGGGTCGCTCGTCGCACCGCCTGGCGCAACCGGAAGCGGACCTTCTTTCTCACTGCCCTGATTGGGGTTCCCGTGGCCCTGGCCGTGATCGTGGCCGGGGTGATGCGCGCTTCGGAACTGACCCCCGAAGAGTCGGCACAGGCGACATTTGGTGACGCCGACTACCGGATCCAGATCCCGTACTCCCCAGAAGCTGACGAATGGATATCGTCCAATCTGGCAGACATCGATCCGAATGCCGAGGTTGTCTCCTATCACCGGATGTATGGCCGGTTGGCGAAACGGGCTTACGGAAGCGTGTTGGATGTGGACACGACAGCTCCCATGGGGAAGTCGTTTCTCATGCTGATCGCAGGAGCGGCACCTACAGGCGATGCACAGGTGGCGGTCACTCCAGATCTTGCCGAACTGCTTGACGCCAGAATAGGTGACACGATTCAGCTGGAACTCGGTGCCACCAAGCAGGAGGGCTACGAGCTGGTCGGCCTGGTGAGGCCGCCGATCGTCGAGCACTCACCGATGGTCCTGGTCAGCCTGGAGCGGTTCGATGCCTTGATCGGCGAGCCATCGTCCCCGTACGCATACAACGTCATGAGCACCTGGCTGGTTGCCGGCGATGACCCAACGACATCCGCGGCAATGCTCCAGCAGAGATGGAACGAAGATGAGTATCGGTTCTGGCCGAGCACCGCGGTGGTTCCGAAGCCTCCGGCGTTGGATTTCATGCCAAACCAACTCTATGCCTTTCTTGACCAGGCACAGGTTCATGCGCTGTTGGGGATGGAGACAGGTGCGAACCAGAATGATGTGATCCAGGCGGCATACAAGATGGTCGATGAGTCGAACGTGGCCTTCGCGGTACTGCCTGACCTCAACGTGGGGAGCAGGGCTGTCTTCATCGAGTCCGCGAATTCGGACCTTCTTTCGTCACCTCCAGTGATCAGCACCGGGATCGCCGCTCTCATCCTGGTCGAAGTCGCCTTCATCGCGGCCGCGGCATTCGCTGCCGGGACGCGGCGGCGGCTCCGGGAGATCGGTCTTCTCGGGGCCAACGGTGCCGACACTCGGCATATCCGGCTCACAGTGATCGGCGAGGGGTTCACCGTCGGCCTTCTGGGAGCGATGACCGGAGTCGCCTTGGGCTACTTGCTCCTGCTCTTCGGATCACCCATCCTGCGACGGTTCGCGTCCACCTTTGCCGGCGGGGTCGATCTAAACCTGGCGGATGTACTCGGCCCTGCCCTGGTTGCCGTCGCTGCATCCGTAATCGCGGCATGGGTCCCCGCTCGGACGGCGTCGAAAATCCCCACGGCTATCGCGTTGCAGGGTCGAATGCCGGCGCGGTCACCCCGGCCGTGGGTGGCCCCGCTTGGTGTCGGTATGGCCGGTTTCGGAGGACTCCTCCTAGTGGTGGCTCTCGCCGCCGGCAAGACGCTGGGCAATGTGGTCGCTGTCATCGGGTCCCTTCTGATGGTTACCGGTGTCGCTCTTCTGGCCGGCCCGGTCGTGGCCTGGGTGAGCTGCGTCGCCAACCGGGTCAGGTCGACGCCTCGGCTGGTACTGCGCGACTCGGGTCGGCACCGCACCCGGGCGTCGGTTGCGGTCGCCGCCACAATGGTGATCCTGCTCGCGCCGGCGTTGTCGCTGACGATTCAGAAGACTCACCAGGCGCGCGATCTTCTCTATGGACTCCCAGACGCGGGCAACCAAGTTCTGCTCATTGGAAGATACGACGGCTTTGGCTACTTCGGATCGACTGACGAGCCGATAACCGACTCCGACATCGCCGAGTTGGCTTCGATCGTCCCGGCGGACAAGACCGCAGTCTTCTCGATGGTCAATGTGAGCGTTCAGTTGAAGAGCGAGGTGGAGCAGCGGCAGTCTGAGGCCGGCTCGGACATCACTGTGCTGGTCGGCGGCGGTCAGTCTCAAGAATGGGGAGCCGCCATTGCCAATGATGATCTGGTCGACGCGCTCGGCAGGCCAGAGGTCGGCGAAGTCTTGGCAGCCGACGGCGCGGTCGTTCTTGGTGTTGAAGATCGGGATAGTTGGTTTCTCATGAACGGTGAGAGGTATCAAGCCCGCGAGCTCGCCGTTCCGCTCCTTCGATCCGGGGTGCCACGGGTTCTGCTATCGGAGTCGATGGTGGCCGGCCTGGGGGAGGTTGAGACCAAGCCGCTGGTTTTGTTCACTCTCACTCGTCCGCTGACGAGTGATGAGCAGAAGGAGCTGGCCTTCACCGGCCTAAACACTCGGGGCGGTTGGTCCGACCTGACCCGGAATCAGGTCTTCCTGATCGTCATCGGCGCCACACTGATCGCGGTCCTGATCGTGATCGCTCTGGTGACCGCGGTCGCCGCGGCAGAGATCAAGGAGGAGATGGAGGTGATCGTGGCAGTCGGGGCTCCCGGTTCGATCCGCCGGCGGTTCCTCGGGATCCAGAGCTGGCTCTATACGGCACTGGCCGCATTGCTGGCGGTGCCCCTGGCGGTTGGGACCGTGAAGATCTTCGGGCTGTCCCAAGACGGCTACTACTCGGGGCCGTTCGGTGTGATGCGGAGCTCAAAGGTGGTGATTCCCTGGTTGGGCGTCGGGTTCCTGGTCCTGGTTCTCCCGCTGATCGTTGGACTCCTCACAGCTCTGGTGACCCGGTCGTCGCCAGTCACGCCACCACGTCGGGCGACCTGATTCACGTCAATGTCTCAATCGGATTCCCAGTCATGTTGAACGAACTCACTCCCAGGGCATTCATCCTTTTGGGCGGAAGGCAATCCCGGATCGTTCCGCAACGAGAGCGCCGCCGATCGATCCCGGCCGCCGACTGAATCCGAGCGCCCGGACTGAACCGACCCAACCGCCCTGCTGCGCGATGACCTTGGACCGAAGGGTCCGTGCCAAGGAGTGTGGGATATGAGGACAGCCCGATTCGAAAGCAGCGCTTCCGGACCTCACTTGTCATCGCGCCGTCGGAAGGGTCGAGGTCCAAGACGGCCTCACCGCATCCTGCTGAACCATCTCGGTATTCGACCCTGACATCACACATGGGCGACGAAGAGCCATCGTCCTGCAGGATGACCTTCTCGCCGCCAAGCCGGACGACTACACACCCTTTACCCAAAGCCGCCCACCGAGCTTCCGGCCGCCCTCTCCTGCTGCTGGAGTCGCCGTCGGTCTACCGGATAGCCATGGGCCGTTTGACCACGATCCCCCATGGCAATCTACTCGAGACGCAACCTTGCCGCCGATGAGGATCGGGACGACGTGCTCCTCGTCGTCGTCCTCGAACACAGCCAGCAGTTCGAGACGGGCTCCCAGATATCTGAGGTAGTTGCGCAGAGTGGAGAGCTTCACGTCACCGGCCCGCTCGAGATGTGAGATGGCGGACTGGCTGATTCCCAGCTCGGCCGCCAACTCGGTCTGGGAACGGTCGAGGGCACGACGAAGCTCATAGAGGCCGATCTCAGGCGGTGTGTCTTCCCGTAGCGCATCGAGCCGCTCGGAAGCGCCCGGACGCGCCACCGCTTCTTCGTGAAGCCGGCGGTAGCTCTTGGTGGAAGGCATCAGCAGTTCTCCTGTTCAGTCGGTCGGGTCCTCGTCAAGTAGCCCTTCATCTCGCAGCTCTCGGAGATGGGTGTCGTAGAGGTCTTCCGCGACCGGGATCGCCCACTTGTACCACTCCTCCCATCGCCCTGACCTGTCCCCGCCCAGAGAAAGGATGCGTGTCGCCGTGGGCTGAACACGAACAGCACCTGCAACGCCCCGCCCTCGGACACCCGCAGTTCCTTCATTCGGGGATGGCGAAATGGCGTGACTTCGCCTACCGCAGGGCGCTTCAGAATGGGGCCGTGCTCGGCGAACAACATCGCTCGTTCGTCGAGCGCCTCCTGCTGCTCCTCGGCGAGTCCTCGCCACCATTCCTCGAACTCCTCGATGCACTCGATTTCCCACACCGACACAGACATAAGTGCGCCTTTTGGAAGGTCTAGCCGATATCTGAGCCTGATCTCCACGGATCGGTATTGCGATTCCCCCTTCTCCGGTTGAGGCGCGTGGAGGTGGCAGAGCGGGAGCCCGGGGTTGTCAATGTCGCCGAAGGGTACGGACCATTGCTCCGCGAGCCTTTCGAACGTCGTCAACGGTCGTCGCGGGTCGGTATGGGAACCGGTGATCAGATCGGCGGTGACGTTCTCGAGGAACCTTTCTGCCGCGGCCTTGGTCGAAAGCCGGCCTTCGTCTGCCACTGCCCAGCCGGGTCCTTCCAGACCGCTCGCCAGGAGATGTCGTTGCGGTCGGTGCTCTTCTTTGGATCCCTCTTGTACTTGTGCGTGTGAATCACGGTCCGATTGCACAAGCAAGCATCTTTGAGCACAGACATGACTATGTACCTGGGGTATCCCAGGTCTGAAAAACCTGGGGTCGGCAGTTCGATTCTGCCCCTGGCCACCAGCAAAACCCCAGGTCACCCGACCTGGGGGACAGGCTCGTGCCGACTTCACATAGGGTGAGAAGAGGCTTCTCCTCACACATTCCACTCGCCGACTCGACGTCGAGTAACCTCTGAGTAGGCTCGCCCCGTCAGTCCGTTCCTGGATGGGCTGTTTGTGACGGCGGCGACCTTCTCCCTGGCAGGTCGCCGCTGTCGCGTCCACCATCGACGTTTCCCCAGTGCCTCGATCCCCAACCGTTACGCCGTTCCGCCGACCCCTTCCGGCTTCGCCGTACTCCCCCCAACGCTTGCTTCGCTCGCTGGGGGAGAAACAAGTCGCTTCGCTCCTTGGGGGAGGTGTCCTCGGAGATCCGGCCGAGGACGGAGGGAGTCTTGACGAGCGTTGTGAAGGTGGTCCGCCAGGGCCGAAGGGGGTCCATGGCAGGCGGCCTCGGTGGCGGAAGGAATCCACGTACTTTCTTGGGCCGGTGTTGCTCGACGGCTTCCTAATTGCTGTGGATGACCGCCATCAACGGTGCCCAATGGGCCACCGCTTCCCCATAACGGTCCCCCGCCGTCTTGAAGTCGCCCATATCCAGAGCTTCCAAGGATGCATGCACATCACCGGCCGTCTCATCGAATACCAACTCGGTATCGTTGAAGAACCCCGCGACGGACCCGTAGTCCAGCTCCACCATCGACACTGCAGGAAAGTCGTCGAGCCAGGTTCGAAACTCGTCGAGTTCCTCCGTGACCACATCCTCGAACCCTGCCCCCCGCAACGTGTCGAGGGCGGAAGTCACCCGGTCGGTCGCCTGCACCAACGAAGTCCGATACCGAATCGACGTGCCATCGATTCGCGATACCAGTTCACGTTCTGTCGAATCAAAGGCCACAAACCAGCGCAACGGCACGTGCCATGCCGACGTGAGGATGTGCGACCGGAGCGACGGCTGACGGTCGTAGAGACGGGAGAGCTCATCGGCCGCCCTGGCAGCCACCTGCTCCGGCACGATCGCGTCACCGCCGATGTCCGAGTACGCGTTGTGGAAAGCGAGCAGACCTTCCAACACACGGAGCCGAGGAAAACGCGGGCAGAGGAACCGGTTTCCCCGCCACTCCGCGAGCAGCGCATCGTCCTGCATCGGCTCTGCAAGGAGGCCGAAGGTTCCTGCAGCCATGTGAGGCATCGGCGGATGGTCGACAACGACCTGCCCGGGCAACGTTTGCTCGGGAAGGTACACACGCAGGAAAGCTGTCCGAATCACAGGCGGCATGCTACTCAGCCACGATCATTGACAGACACAAGATCGGGCATTCTCCGGGAGAATCATGCTCTCGGCCCACTACACTGATAGCACCGGACAATGGGAAGGAGCAGTCGCGAATGCGAGTAGCGGTCTACGGCATAACCCCTCTCGGCGTCGAGGTCGCCCTACGACTTCGTATTGTTCGCACAACCCGTTCCACAGCATCAGGTCCCGCCGCAGGCGGGACCAAGTCTTTTCTTGGACATCAGCACACGCCCGTCCCCGCCGGATGTTGCGGGATCGACGGCGACTGAAGGGAGAAACGGTGGAAGTCGTTGCCGAGCTACAGGACAACCACAAGACCTTGGGCTTAACCGACGAGCAGGTCGTCAACATGTATCGGGGGATCCTGCTCACACGAAGACTCGATGAGCGAATCTGGGCGCTGAACCGCCAAGGGCGGGCTGCATTCGTCGTTTCTGCCTCCGGGCAGGAAGGATCACAGGTTCCTCCAGTGATGGCGATGAACCCCGACATCGACTGGGCCCTCCCGTACTATCGGGACCTCGGCACCGTGCTCACCTGGGGCTTGACGCCCGAACAGGTGCTTCTTGGTGTCATGGCCAAGGCCGACGATCCCTCGAGCGGGGGACGCCAAATGCCATCTCATTGGTCGCTGCGGGAACGTCGTATCTTCTCCCACTCCTCACCCATCGCAACGCAGTACCCGCATGCGGCAGGCATCGCCAAGGTGGTCCAGCGAGACGGTACCGGAGCGATCGTGTTCGTATCGGGTGGCGAAGGCTCCACGTCCGAAGGCGACTGGCACGAAATGATGAACTTTGCCGGGATCCATGGTTTGCCGCTGATCGTCCTCATCGAGAACAACCAGTACGCCATCTCCGTGCCCGAACGAGAGGAAGTCGGTGGACACATCGCCGCCAGAGCGGCCGGATACGGGGTATACGGAGTGGTTGTCGACGGCAATGATCCGCTCGCGATGTACAAAGTCACCAGGGACGCTGCCGATCGCGCTCGGCGAGGTGACGGGCCGACCTTGATCGAAGCGCGAACATATCGTTACTACGCGCACACGTCGGACGATGACGACACCCTCTACCGCAGCCGTGAGGAGGTCGAGATGTGGAAACGGCGCGACCCTCTCGGCCAACTCCGCCAGTACCTCATCGAGGCACGCCTGCTGAGCGACGAGGACGACGAACGCATGGAGGCCGAGATCGCCCAAGAGATCAAGCAGGCCGTCGCCGCAGTCGAGGCCGCTCCGGATCCCGACGATCCGTTCTCGATCGTGTACCTCAACCCGATCACTCCGGCACAGCCTGCCGTGGAACCCGAACCGCCAGTCGAAGGCGAGGAAACCAATCTCATCACAGCCATCAACCGCACGCTGCATGAGATCATGGCGCGCTATCCGGACACGGTGGTCTTCGGTGAAGATGTCGCCGACCCCAAAGGGGGCGTGTTCAAAGCCACACAGGGACTCGAGGTCGCCTTCGGAAACGACCGCAGTTTCAACATGCCACTCGCCGAGTCCCTGATCGTCGGTGTCGGCGTCGGCATGGCGGCGGCCGGCAAGAAACCACTCGTCGAGATCGAGTTCGCGGACTTCATCCACCCCGCCTTCGACCAGATCGTCTCGGAGGTCGCCCGCATCCATTACCGCACGAAGGGCAGGTGGCAGTGCCCACTGGTGATCCGCGCACCGTACGGCGGCGGCATCCGTGGCGCCCTCTACCACTCGCAATCGGTCGAGGCGTTCTACACGCACATACCCGGGCTGAAAGTCGTCATCCCGTCGACACCGGCCGACGCCAAAGGTCTGCTCTGGTCCGCGGTAGAGGATCCGGATCCGGTGATGTTCCTCGAACCGAAGAAGCTGTATCGACTGGCGACGGGTCCGTTCCCTGCCGGGGAGTATCGTGTCCCACTCGGCAAGGCCGCCATCCGCAGGGCGGGCACCGATCTCACGATTCTCGCCTACGGGACCATGGCACGGTTCGCTCTCGAAGCCGCTGCTCAGCTTGCGGAGTTTGGCCTCTCCGCCGAAATCATCGACTTGAGGACGCTGAAGCCCCTCGATTGGCCGACCATCGAGGCCTCTGTCGAAAAGACGACTCGGGTACTCATCGTGTATGAGGACAATGAATTCGGTGGATACGGAGCAGAACTCGCGGCACAGATCGCGGACAAGGCGTTCGAGCACCTGGATGCGCCGGTCCGTCGCTACGCCAGCCCCGATGTGCCGGCGTTCCCGTTCAACGCCAAGCTCGAGGCAATGGTCATGCCCAACACGGCCGGCATCGTCGAGCACGCCTTGGAACTGTCCAAGTACTGACCCGGCCGATCGCCGGTGACCAGGGGACCGTCAGCGGGTACCCTTCTACCCTATGTCTCTCCTCGCGCGTCTCTCAGAAACCGTCGGTGATGCTTTCGAAGTCGCCGGAGTGGACCGCTCCTACGGATCCGTGGCCATCTCCAAACGCCCCGACCTGGGCCAGTTCCAGTGCACCGGCGCCCTGGCGGCCGCCAAGAGCGTAGGTAGGAACCCGCGCGAGATCGCCCAGACCGTCATCGATGCCCTCAGAGCCACGGAGATGTTCGCCGCAGTGTCGATCGCCGGGCCCGGATTCATCAACCTGACGCTGACCGATGCCGCAATTGCTGCGATGACCCAGGCGGTCGTGGACGATGAGCGATGCGGATGCGACCTGGTGGAGCATCCCGTCCGTTACATCGTCGACTTTGGTGGTCCCACCGTTGCAAAGGCGATGCACGTCGGTCATCTCCGGTCCACGATCATCGGCGACTCTCTCCAACGCCTCCTTCGATTCCTCGGTCACGATGTCACCAGCGATATCCACTTGGGTGACTGGGGAACACAGATGGGAATGCTGATCATCGAGGTGGAACGCCGATACCCGGACCTTCCCTACTTCGACGCATCCTTCAGTGGCCCCTACCCGGCCGAGTCGCCCGTCACCCTCGACGACCTCCACGAGATGTATCCAGCAGTAGCGGCGCGCGTCGCAGGAGACGAAGCCGAAGCGGAGCGTGCTCGCCGGGCAACCACCGAACTGCAGAATGGACGACCCGGTTACCGGGCACTTTGGCAACATTTCGCGAATGTCTCCATCAGCGCACAACGTGCCGACTTCGAGGCCCTGGGAGTGAAGTTCGACCTGTGGTACGGCGAGAGCACGGTCCACGACCGAATCGCACCGCTCCTCGAACGCATCAAGTCTTCCGGTCGCGCCGTGATGAGTGACGGTGCTCTCGTGGTGCCGGTCGCGCAGGAGGACGACCAGATGGACATTCCTCCTATGCTCCTGACGAAATCCGACGGTTCCTACCTGTACACGACAACCGACCTCGCCACCCTCGACCAGCGGATCACCGAGCTGAAGGCAGAAGACATCCTCTATGTCGTCGACGCAAGGCAGGCCCTGCATTTCATCCAGGTGTTCAGGGCGGCCAGGCTCACCGGAGTCGTTCCCGACGACGTCGTCCTCGAACACATTGCCTTCGGCACGATGAACGGCACCGACGGCAAGCCGTTCAAGACACGCGAAGGTGGCGTCCTCAAACTCAAGGATCTCATCGCGATGGTGACTGACGCCGCCCTCACACGCCTCGCCGAAGCTCGCATCGCAGAGAGCTATCCGGACGAGGAACGAGCAGAGATAGCGAAGGCCGTCGGCCTCGCTGCGCTGAAGTTCGGCGACCTGAGCAACCACCGCACGTCCAATTACGTCTTCGATCTGGACCGGTTCAGCTCGTTCGAGGGGAAGACCGGACCATATCTGCTCTACGGCGCGGTGCGAATCCGGTCGATCCTGCGCAAGGCCGCCGAACACGGGTTTGTTCCCGGACCGATCACGGACCCGTCCACCGATGTCGAGCGTGATCTGATGCTCTTCCTGGCTCGCCTGCCCGACTCGATCGCGAGGGCAGCAGAGTTGCGGGCTCCGAACCATATCGCCGAGTTCGCCTACGATCTCACGACCCGTTTCAACCGCTTCTACGAGCAGTGCCACATCCTCAGTGAGCAGGACCCCGAACGCCGCGGTTCCTGGCTGAGTCTGGTCGCCGTGACCCTTCGGGAACTCATCCTCACACTCGATCTTCTCGGCATCTCTGTGCCGGAGCGGATGTAGGTCGGTACGCTCGGGCTGTGGAGATCAGGATTCGACCCGCCGTCGCCTCCGACAAAGAGGCCATTGCAGCGTTCACACAGACCACATTCGCCTGGGGCGACTACATCACCGACGAGTTCGATCGGTGGCTGAACGACCCACGAGGCCAGACGGCCGTCGCCGTCGGCCCGGACGACACACCGGTCGCCATGGCACGGTGGAGCCTGCTTTCTCCTACCGAGGTGTGGAGCCAGGGAGCAAGAGTCCACCCCGATCATCGCAGAAAGGGGATCTCGTCTCAGCTCATCGAGGCCGGTGAGCAGTGGGCGAGAGAACAGGGCGCCCAGGTTCTGCGACTTGCCATCGAGGATTGGAACACCGCCGCCCAGGCCCAGGTGACACGATCGGGATTCCGGAACGTTTCCAGGTGGACGATGTGGAAACGCCCCATCGGTAATGCCGCACCGAGAGTCGCCGGCAACGGAGGCAGTCACGTTCCATCCGACGAGCACCTCACCCTTGCAGGCGAGTCGGAGGCCGGACCCGCCTACCTCGCATGGTCTGCCGGATCGATGGCAGTCGTGAGCCACGGTTTCATCACCGAACGCTGGACCTGGCGCCGCTTGCACGCGTACGACCTGGCCGCCGCGGCCCGGCGGCGGGCGCTGTGGGTCTGCCCGGCAGGCTGGCTCGTCGGTGAGGCCGACGACGACGGACCGGACACGTTCTGGGTTTCGTGGGTGATGGCCGCTCCCGATGATGTGTATCGACTTCTCCGCGCGGCAATCGACAGGGCGTCATCGGAGGCCGCCGAGCGAATCGTGTTCCTCCTGCCGAAGGCCACGTGGACGGATCAGGCGGCGAGAAGGGCGGGGCTCGATGTCGGCCACCACCTCCTCGTCTACGAACGTCCCATCACCTGATTCGGTGCCAAGCCCTCACGAAGCGTGACCCTCCCTCTGAACCCAGGGCTCGTAGGGGTCGTGGCGACCCCTACGGGCCCTGGGTTCGCAGGTCAAGTGCTACGCGTGGCCACCAGGCGTGCCTCGTGGCGGTCGTCGAACCAGGCTTCCTCGAAGCGGACCACGGTCAGGCCCTTCACCAGGCCCGGCAACTCGCCTTCGTCGAGGACATGCTCGCGAGGGGGCCGCGCATGCCGCTCCAGATTTCGGACCGTCGCTATCGCGCACACGAGCACACCTCCGGGAGCGAGTGCCTCGACCATCTTCGGGAAGAGGTCTCTCTGCAGGTAGTGGAAGCAGAGGATCAGGTCCCATGGGCCGACAGGAAGAGCATCGTTCTCCAGATCGGCGTTGACCAGATCAATGGTGAGCCCGCGATCTCGAGCAGCTTCCGCGGCAATCGCCAATGCCGCGTCGGAAACATCCACAACCGTCACACTCAGCCCGCGATCGGCCAACCACAGGGCGTTGCGACCATTCCCCCCTGCGACATCGAGCGCACGACCCGATCGAGGAAGAAGGTCCACAATCGACTCCAAGAATGGAGAGGGTTCCATCGGCCAGCCTTCACCATATCGCCGGTTCCAGTGCTCGCGGGCGTCGTTCATAACAAGCGATGTTAGGAGGCCTGTGCTTTCATCACTTCGGCGAAGGAGGAAACCATGCCGGTCAACTACGAAGGGATAGGACCGATCGCGGTCATCACGATCGACCGTCCGCATCGACGCAACGCCATCAATCGCGAAACTGCCGACGCTCTCCTCGACGCGTGGCGGCGCTTCGACGCCGACGACACCGCCACGGTCGGGATCCTCACGGGCGCCGGTGGCCACTTCTCCGCCGGAGCCGACCTCAAGGACTTCGACCTCTCCGACCGCCCCGAGGGATTCCTCGGATTCACCAGACTCGAAGTCACGAAACCGACGGTCGCCGCCGTCGGAGGATTCTGTGTGGCCGGAGGATTGGAGATGGCCTTGTGGTGTGATCTTCGAGTGGCCGACGAAGACGCCGTGTTCGGTTGCTTCGAGCGCCGGTGGGGCGTGCCGCTCGTCGATGGTGGCACGCAGCGCCTCCCGCGGCTCATCGGTACTGGGCGCGCCCTCGACATGATCCTCACGGGGCGACCGGTTGACGCAGACGAAGCGCATCGGATAGGCCTGGTCGATCGCGTCGTGCCGGCAGGGACCCATCTCGATGCAGCAATCCGGCTCGCCAACGAGATCGCCTCCTTCCCCCAGGCGACGGTTCGCTCGGATCGCTCCGCGCTCCTCGGAGGGTTCGGAATGCCTCTTGCAGATGGCCTCGATCTCGAGCGCCGACTCGGCATCGACGTGCTGGGCACCGCCGCCGAAGGAGCTGCCCGCTTCCGCTCCGAACGCGCCTCCGGAAGGCGAAGGGAGCGTTGAGGAGCACGGTGATGCCGGGAGGGGGACCGACCGTTGCAGCCGGAAAGGCTGAACGTACCGGAGTGATCTTGCCGCCGATCGGACCGCGCGCTTCATATCGGGCATCGACCGCCCGGACGTCACCGGACGAGGCACTAGTCTGCGCGAATGCAGACCGCACGACGTCTTCAGGCCTTCGGCCAGACCATCTTCACCGAGGTGAGCCAGTTGGCGCTCGAACACGAGGCCGTGAATCTGGGTCAGGGTTTCCCCAACTTCGACGGTCCGGACTTCGTCAAGGAGGCCGCTGTCGCGGCGATTCGCGACGGCCGGAACCAGTACGCTCCACTGTCCGGAGTGTCCCGGCTCCGCAACGCCATCGCCGACCGTTTCTCACGCAGAACCGGGATCCACACGGACCCCGACCGACACGTCACGGTGACTTCCGGCTGTACCGAGGCGCTCACGTCCGCGTTCCTGGGTCTGGTGGACCCCGGCGACGAAGTCGTGCTGATCGAACCGTTCTATGACTCCTATCCGGCAGACCTGGCACTCGCAGGCGCCACTCCTCGGTTCGTAACCCTGCGGCCACCGGATTTCGCTCTGGAGGAGGCAGACTTGCGTGCTGCCTTCGGCCCCAAGACGCGCGCCATCCTGCTCAACACGCCGCACAATCCGACCGGAAGGGTGTTCTCGCGGCCGGAACTCGAAACCGTCGCTTCGCTCTGTAAGGAGTTCGATGCGATCGCCATCACCGACGAGGTCTACGAAGATCTCGTGTTCGACGGCGCCCACATCTCGCTCGCTCAGCTCGAGGGCATGTGGGAACGAACGATCACACTCTCGTCTCTCGGCAAGACGTTCTCCCTGACCGGATGGAAGGTCGGCTGGGCCGTCGGTCCGGACGAGCTGACCGCCGGCTTGAGGGCTGCCCACCAGTTCGTGACGTTTGCGACCGGGACACCGCTGCAACACGCGGCAGCCACAGCCCTCAGGGCGCCGGATGCCTTCTACACCGAACTCATCACCGACTACCGACGCCGCCGTGACCTTCTCACCGACGGCCTCGTCCGCCTCGGATTCGAGGTGTTCATACCAGAGGGCACCTATTTCGTGCTGGCCGACCACACGCGCTTCGGGTTCTCGGACGACGTGGCGTTCGCCCGGCATCTGGTCACCAAGGTTGGCGTCGCGGTGATTCCACCGAGTGCCTTCTACCACCGGAGCGAGGATGGTTCCTCACTCGTGCGTTTCGCCTTCTGCAAGGACGAAGCCACGATCGAGAAGGCGCTCCAGAGGATGGCTTCGCTCAAATGAGCATGCCGTAGACGACGGCCACACCGACCGCCCACACGACGTAGAGCATCGGCAGTTCAACCTGGTCGAGCCACGGGCGATCGGCGAACACGCGCCGGACACCCCACAACGCCACGAGGCCGACGACCAGCGTCCACGTGAACCCTGCAATGCCGGTCGCGACGACGACCTCGAGGGACTGGTCGAACACGTGAGGGAGGTCTCCGATGTAGCCGAGTCCGATCCGCCCGATCACAAGCAGGATGATCCCCGTCACGAGTAAAGAAATGCCTCTGGCAACGGCCAGTTCGAGCTCGCGAGTCGAGTGCTCGCGGAGTTGACGAACGGGGCCTTCCACGGCGACGCCGATAGCGAAAGCGCCAAACACCGCGATGACGAGGCTGGAACCGAGCATGGCACCGGTGCTCGTCGTGAGACCGAGTTCGACGACGCCGAACCCGTCGAGGAGAACAACCGCCGCCACCGCAACGAGCGCACTCCCCACCACCATCAGGCCGACGTCGAACGTCGTGCCGAGCACACGCCAGAACAGGCGTAACCTCCGCCTCAGCGGACTCACATAGATCGTGGTCGTGTCGTACTCTTGCACGCAACCCTCCGGAGCGCTCAGCCTACCGTCCCCACCGCGTCATCGACTACCGCTTCCCAATACAGCTCGACGGGATGAACGACCCTGTACCACCCTTCGAGGTGGGAACGAAGCTGCATTTCACAGCCGACGTTGGCCGATGCGACGATCGTCGAGCCTGCCTGGTGGACCTGGGAGACCTTCCTGTCTGCGAGCGCCTCGGATGCCTCCGGATGGAGCAGCCCCCATGCGCCGGCCGCACCACAGCACAGCCCCTCCTGGTCGATCTCCACGATCCGATAGCCGGCGGCCTGCAGGATGATGCGCGGTTGGTCGACAATGCGCTGGGCATGCCGGAGATGGCATGGATCCTGAACGGCAACGGGTCCCCGGTCGACGTTCGAAGTGGGAAGCCACCCTGCCTCGATGGCCTCTGCAACGACCTCGGTCACGTCCCTGGCTCGCGAAGCCAGGTCCGCCCCGTCCTCTCCGGCCCAATGTCCGTACTCCTTCAGGTGGGAACTGCACCCGGCTGCGTCGGCAATGACGACGTCGGCTCCGGAGAAAGCGGCTACGTTGCGCCGGGCGAGCCGCCGGGCTTCGAGCGCGGCACCTTCGTGGGCGGCCAGGGCACCACAGCAGGTCTGGTTTGGAGACGTGACGACTCTGTATCCGGCTCGCTGAAGTGTCTCGATGGTCGCAACATGGATCTGAGGGAATCCCGACTCCATCACACATCCGAGCAGCAGGGCGGCGGTTCCTCGTTCGGGTCCGATCGCAGCGAACTCCCGCCCGCGCAACTCGATGCGGGCGGATGGCCGGAGGCCCGCAAGAAGCTTCGGCATCCATCGGCTCAGGCCCGCACGACGGACCAAAGCTGCCGCACCGATGCCCAACCTGACCAGCCCGGGCTTCGCGACCCATCGTCCCAAGACCCTGTTGCGTACCTGGCGGGCAAGCGACGGTTGCTGCACGTTGATCTCTGCCC
The DNA here is from genome assembly GCA_013152275.1 of Actinomycetota bacterium. Taxonomy (NCBI): domain Bacteria; kingdom Bacillati; phylum Actinomycetota; species Actinomycetota bacterium. The sequence goes on from JAADGS010000099.1 coordinate 16,670, forward strand.
GGACTCCTTCGATCATCTTCCCGAACGGAACGAGTGCGGGACATACCACCTGGCATGCACGGCACTGGAGACAGAATCCGATGACGTCGTCGAAGGTGCCGTCTATCGCAACGATTCCATCGGCTGCCGCCACCATGGCCGCCAGCCGTCCTCGAGGCGATGCCGTCTCGTCTGCGGTGAGACGATACGTGGGGCACACTGCGAGACAGAGACCACATCCCACACACTGGGCCAGATCCAACGCGGTCGGCGCCTCCGGGGTGATCCAGACCATCAGATCCCTCCGGGGAGACGGCCGGAGTTCATGATTCCTGCCGGGTCGAACATGGCGACGAGCCGCCGCTGGATGCCGACCGTCGACGGTGCGGTCCCCCACGGATCGAAAGCCAGATCGTCGGGAGCGGCTTCCACGACCAACCTTCCACCGACGGACTCCGCCCACTCTCGCATCTTCACAAGAACGGCCTCGTCCGGATTCTCCGCGCCCATCCGCACCTCACCCACGCCGAAGGCCGCCCGGTAGGTCCATCCCGACGGCACGTGCTCGACGCCTTGACGGGTTAGACGCGCCGGCACTCTCAGAACACAGCGGAACGGCGACTGGAGTGGTGCGGGCCAGATCGCTCCCGGCAGAGACTCTCCGCCGAGGGCATCGACCTCGGCCTTCACCGTTGCAGGGAGGCCGCCGACGACCACGGAGCCCTGGCCATCGACCTCGAAGACCGCAAGAGGCCGATACGCGACCTTCAAGGCGTTCTCGGGACACACACCGACGATCGTGACGATCGACTGCGGTCGCGGCCACAGCTTGAGACTGACCACGGTGACGATGCCCAGACGTCCGAAGGACCCCACTGCCAGCCGGGACAGGTCGTAGCCGGAGACGTTCTTGACCACCGTGCCTCCGGCGTGAACGATCCGTCCGTCTCCGGTGACCAGCGTCATACCCAACACCCGGTCGCGTGTCGGCCCGTACCGCAGGCGTCGGTGTCCCGAAATACCCGCAGCGACAACCCCGCCGATGGTCGCGTCGCCCGGATCCTCCGGCAGGACCGCCGTCTGTCCACCCTCGACGAGTCGTTGCTCCAGATCGGCCACGCGAACACCCGCTCCGACGGTGGCAGTCAGATCGTCGGGACGCCAGTCCAGGGTCTGAAGGTTACGGGTCGAGACCACGATCAGCGGGTCCACGGCCGCTCCATAGCCTTGATGGGTTCCACCACCACGAACGAGCACGGGCAACCGGTACTCGCTCGCCACCTGCATGATGCGGGCGGCCTCCTGCTCCGATGCGGGAGCGGCGCTCAGTGCGCCCTCCGGTGCTCCGGGAATCGGGGCTCCGACGAGACTCCCGAGACGTTTTCGGACCACGGCGATCGAAGTCATCGTTCGCCGACCCGCTGGTCCGTCTTGCGCGAGCCGGGGGGCAGCACCTTGCCGGGATTACAGCGCTCGTCCGGATCGAAGGCTTCTTTGATACACGCCTGCGCGTCGAGGTCGACGTCGCTGAAGATCAGGGGCATCAAGTCTCGCTTCTCGAGTCCGATGCCATGCTCACCACTGAGCGTTCCTCCGGCTTCGACACACACCGCGAGGATCTCTTTCGACGCCTCGTGGACACGATCGAGCACACCGGGCTCCGCTGCGTCGAATGTGATCATCGGATGGAGATTCCCATCACCTGCATGGAAGACGTTCATCATGACGAGGTTGTGCCGCTGAGCGATCTCATAGATCTGATGGACGACGTCGACGAGCTTCGTGCGGGGAACCGATGTGTCCTGCAGGTAGTAGTTCGGAGCCATCTGGGTCACGGCCCCGAACGCCGACTTCCTCCCCTTCCACAGTTCGGCTCGTTGCCGCTCGTCCGATGCGGTGGTGACGTCGAATGCGCCTTCGGCGGTCATGATCTCTTCGACGGCTGCAAGCTCCACGTCTACCGAGGCGGCGTGACCGGAAACGTCGATGAGGAGCAGCCCGCCCGCGTCGACGGGCAGACCTGCGTGGAGAAAGTTCTCGAGAGCGATCGTCATCTCGCGGTCGATCATCTCGAGCGCTGCGGGAACGATCCCGCTTCCGATTACCGCCGAGACGGCCGCCGCGGCCTGCTCGATGCGTTCGAATGCCGCGAGCACCGTCCGGGTCTCTTGCGGGTTCGGCGTGAGCTTGACGAGCACCTTCGTGACGATTCCGAGGGTGCCCTCGGAGCCGACCACGACCGCCCTGAGGTCCAGACCGATCGGGTCGGGAGCCTCCGATCCGATCGTGACCACCTCGCCGTCGGCGGTGACCAGTTCCACGGCGAGGATGTGCCCGACCGTCGTCCCTTCGGCCAGACAGTGCGGACCACCCGCGCCCGTGGAGACATTGCCGCCGACCGTCGACACCGACTGCGACGACGGGTCGGGAGCGAAGTGCAGACCGAGCGACTCCGTCTGCCTGGACAGGTCGAGGTTGACGATGCCTGGCTCGACCCATGCCGTCGCTCCGATCGGATCGACTTTCAAGATCCGGTTCATCTTGGCGACGGCAACCATGATCGCCGGGCCGATGGCGATCGCCCCCGACGCAAGACCGGTACCTGCGCCCCGTGGAACGACGGGAAAGCCGTGGGATGCCGCGATGCGCATGACGTCGACGACTTCCTCGGTCGTCTCCGGCAACACCACGACGGTCGGGTCACCGCGCCTCATCCCCGAGTCCTTGCCGTAGATGTGCAGCCGCAGCGGGTCGGAGAGAACGCGCTCCGGGTCGAGCGCCGACTGAAGATCCGCTACGAGCGTCATGGACAGAATCGTACCCGGTGGACGGTGCCCGAGCGCCAAGAACCAGGGACTCTCAAACCTGGCTCCCAGAATGGGAATCCGGCGTCGGCGACAACTGGGGTATCGTGGGCATCATGGACCGCATCCAGCCGCCACGCCGCTATCTCATGGGCCCAGGCCCCTCGCCGGTCGAGCCGTCTGTCCTCGCAGCCATGGCCAAACCGGTTCTCGGACATCTCGACCCGGTCTTCATCCAGATCATGGATGAGGTCACGATCGCGTTGCGCGAGGTATTCCAGACCGCCAACCGTCTCACGTTCCCGGTCTCGGGTACCGGATCTGCGGGAGCGGAAGCGGCGATCGTCAACATGGTCGAGCCAGGCGACCGGGTGGTCGTCGGCGTCGCGGGCGTGTTCGGGGCCCGTCTCGCCGAGATGGCGAGACGCGCAGGTGGAATCGTCAGCGAGATCCATGCCCCTTGGGGAACGGCGGTACCCGCGGACCAGATTGCGGACGCGGTCACGCAGCGGGGAGCCAAGGTCGTGGCGATCGTCCATGCGGAAACCTCCACGGGCATGCGCCAGCCGGTGGACGAGCTGCGTGCAGCGATCGGTGATGACCCGATTCTCATCGTCGACGCGGTCACGTCCCTCGGTGGCATCGAGGTGGACGTCGACTCGTGGGGGATCGACGTATGTTTTTCGGGCACGCAGAAATGCCTCAGTGTGCCACCGGGCCTGGCACCGATCACGTTCTCGGCACGTGCGGAGTGGAAGCTCGAGACCCGGTCCGCTCCGGTGCAGTCGTGGTACCTGGACGCGCGGCTCCTGCGTTCCTACTGGGAAGATGGAGAGAAACGTCGGGCCTACCACCACACCGCACCGATCTCGATGGTCTACGGCCTCCACGAAGGTCTCCGACTCGTTCTCGACGAAGGTTTGGATGCCCGCTGGGCCCGCCATCACGACGCAGGCCGCTTCCTGCGCAACGCCCTCGTCGAGCGCGGCTACGAACCGTTCGCCGCCGATGGGTACCGGCTTCCTCAGCTCACCTCGGTCCGTCTCCCCAAGGGTGTCGACGACGCCGTGCGCCACGACCTTCTCAACGAGTTCGATATCGAGATCGGCGCCGGTCTTGGCGACTTGGCCGGCAAGGTCTGGCGCGTCGGGCTCATGGGCCTTGGGGCGCGCCGCGAACATGCCTTGCGCCTGATCCAGGCGCTCGACGCCTTGACCTGACGGTCTCAGGCGCAGCCTGGATCTCGACGTCCCGGAGGCCGGTTCTACCGGCGATGGCGGCCGTTCCGGCTTCCCGTGCAGGTTCTCCTCCTTTGACGGTTCCCATCGGTGCGGAGGCCGCGCTCGAACTCATGTCGACAGGGATCGACAGCACGGGCATCCTGACACCCGCCGCAGCTCGGATGGAGGCTGCCCCACGCGGCTGTCGCGAAGGAGTATGGGATCACGACCTTGCCGAGCGTTTCGGCCGCCAGGTGGATGTGATCGGAAACCCGCTGCCCGCGTCCGCCGGAGGGATGCTCACCGTGCAGGCCTGCAACGACCGATTTCCACAGGACGCGCTGAAGATGGGGCCTCCCCGCCGAGGTGTAGCTCTACGCTTTCCCCCAGCCGCCACCACCGGGCGTCAACACTCGAAGCCGGTCCCCTGCCCGCACTTCGAACGTGACCTTTCCTGGGAGCCGTTCGGGCGCCGATCCCGGCCGGATCAGCCAGTCCTCACCGACCGCGCCAGGCCCGCCGCCGGCGAGTCCCCACGGCGGCACCCTTCGCCGCTCCCCCATCAACGACACGGTCGCGTCGGCGAGGAACTCGATCTCTCGTTCGATACCCTCCCCGCCGGAGAAGCGGCCTGCTCCTCCGCTGCCGTGACGCAGCCGGGTGGTGATGACCCGCAGCGGATAGGCAACCTGCAGCGCTTCGATCGGAGTGTTCTTCGTGTTGGTCATCCCGGTGTGGACCCCGGACATGCCCGGCCTGCCTGGACGGCCGCCCTGTCCACCACCGACCGTCTCGTAGTAGGCGAAGTCGTCGTTGCCGGCGAGGATGTTGTTCATCGTTCCCTGTGATGCGGCAGGCACACGGTCGGGGGCCGCCTGGGCGAGAGCACCAAGGAGCACGTCGGCGATCCGCTGGCTGGTCTCGACGTTGCCGGCGGCCACCGCGGCGGGTGGTTCGGCGTTCACGAGCGTTCCCGGCGGAGCCAGCAGCTCGAGAGGCCGGTAGCAGCCGCCGTTGGCAGGGATCGAAGGATCGGTCGCCACTCGCACCGCGTAGTAGAGACACGAACGGGTGACCGCCTCGACGGCGTTGATGTTGCCTGCGACCTGGCCGGTCGTGCCGCCGAAATCGGCGACGAGGTCTTCCCCTTCGATACGCACGGCAACCGAGATCGGCAAGTCCTCGTCGCCCCACTCCATCACGTCGGTGAACCGGTATTCGCCGTCGGGCAGCGCACCGAGTGCGGCGCGCATCCTGCGTTCCCCGTACGCGAGCAGCGCTCCGGTGACGGCCGTGAACCACTCCAGGCCTTCGGCTTCGGCGAGTGAGGCGACGCGTGCCGCCCCGACCTCGTTGGCGCCGAGCTGTGCGGACAGGTCACCGAGGCGTTCGGACCGTGTGCGGGTCGCGGCCAGGAACGGATCGAGGAACTCGTCGATCCACACGCCATCTCGAACCGCCGGGGTGGGGACGACGACATGGCCCTCCTGATCGATCGTCGTCGCATGCGCCGGCATCGAACCGGGGGCCTCCCCACCGACGTCGGCGTGATGTGCGCGGTTGGCGACCCAGCCGATGAGGATCCCGGACGCGAACACGGGCCGGACGAGAGTGAGATCGTTGAGATGGGTACCACCGTGATACGGGTCGTTCACCGCGTACTGCACGCCCGGTTCGGCACCGAGACGGTCCAGGACCGCAGCGACGGAGGCGGGCATGGAACCGAGGTGAACGGGAATGTGTTCCGCCTGGGCGAGCATCTCTCCGGACGGGACGAATACGGCCGCCGAGCAGTCTGCTCGTTCCTTGATGTTCGGCGAGTACGCCGTGCGCCGAAGCACCAATCCCATCTCGTCGGCGATCGCGGCGAGCTGGTTCCGGGCGACTTCGAGCGTGATCGGATCGACGGTCACCACTCCACCTCCAGTGCCCCGCAGGGATGCACCGTGGCCCGCTCGCCGATGCCGAGGAACACGGTCGCGTCCGGCTCTTCGATCACGGCGGGGCCTTCGACGGTCGTCCCTGGCGCGAGTCCGGGTCGCCACCACACGTCGGCGTCGACCGCGCCGTCCGAGGTGAGCACCTCACGTGTCCCTCGCGCCGCCTCACCTTCGGGGACGGCATCGTCGAGATCGCTCCACCGCAGGGCCGGTGTCCCCAACGCGGCGGCCCGGACGGTGACCACTTCGACGGGGTCTCCGACCCTGGCGAATCCGTTCCGAGCCCGGTGGGCATCGTGAAAGCGGGCCTCCAGCACCTCCGTTCCCTCACCGGGCCGGTACGGGACCGTCGTCTCATGGGATTGGCCCCGGTAGCGAACGTCGACGGAGGTGCGAACCTCCACCAGGAAAGCGCCCGTCTCGGAGACAAGATGATGTGCCGCGTCTGCACGAAGATGTCCGACGGCCTCGTCGACCACCGCCTCGGGTCCGAGGCTCAGCGAAAGATCGACCCGCGGAGGGCTGAGCAGTAGGCCGAGCGCGCTGAACACCCCCGCATGAGGGGGCACGACGACGCCCGCCATGTCGAGACGCCGGGCCAACGCGGTGGCATGCATGCCGCCGGCGCCACCGAAGGCGACGAGCACCGAGCTTCTCGGATCGGCCCCTTCTTCGACGCTGACGGCGCGTACGGCGCGTTCCATGTGTGCCTCGACGACTTCGACGATCCCGAGTGCCGTCGCCTCACTGCTCAGATCCAGAAGTCTTGCCGTCCGCTGCACGGCGCCCTCTGCAAGGTCGTGCCGGAGGGCCATGCCACCGGCCAGGTGCTTCGCGAGACGGCCGATCATCAGGTCCGCGTCGCTGACGGTCGCCTCGGTACCACCACGCCCGTACGAGGCGGGGCCGGGCACGGCGCCTGCCGAACGAGGTCCGACCCGCAGCGCACCGCCGGAGTCGACCCAGGCGACCGATCCGCCACCCGCCCCCACGGTGTGCACGGCGACGGACGGCAGCAGGCACGGATAGCCTTCGATGCTGCGCCGGTAGGCGGATTCCGGGCGTCCATGCTCGACACGGCACACGTCGGTCGAGGTACCGCCCATGTCGAAGGAGATCAACGTATCGTGGCCGAGCGCCTTGCCGAGTTCCGCCGACGCGACCACGCCGCCCGCGGGACCGGACAGCAGCACGGCCGCGGGAAGCTCGATGGCGGCGGCCAGGTCCATCAGGCCGCCGGAGGAGCGCATGACGAGGATGTCGTCGGGGAGCCCAGCCTGGCGTGCCTTGGTTTCGAGGTGCTGCAGGTAACGTCCGACGACCGGCGAGAGGTACGCGTTCAGGACGGTCGTCGAGGTCCGCTCGAATTCTCGAAACTCGGGAGCGACTCTGCTCGACAGCGACACGGGGACGTCTGGAGCGATCGACCGTATCTTCTCGAGGATCTGCTCTTCCTCACCGGGATGCCGGAACGACCACAGCAGCGCCACCGCGATCGCCTCGACGTCGGCGAGCGCGGCCAGGTCGCCGCCGTCCGGCAGGCGCAACGACCGGGGCACGAGCGGCTCCGGCCGGTCCTTGAACGCGTCGTACAGCGAGGGACGGTCCTGTCGCCCGATCTCGATCACATCGGTGAAGCCGGCGGACGTGACGAGCGCCGTCCTGGCTCCCTTGCGTTCCAGGAGGGCGTTCGTGGCGATCGTGGTTCCATGGAGCAGGATGTCGGCGGGGCCGTGAATGATTCGACGGGAACCGTCGATGACCCCGTCGCTCTGATCGGCGGTCGTGGAAGTCTTGCCCGCGACCAGACGGGTCCCATCCCATGCGGCGAAGTCGGTGAACGTGCCCCCGACATCGACTCCCAGCGCGTTGGCTACCATCGGTACATGGCTATCACTATCGAAGGAACGCCGAATCCCAACGCTCTCAAGTTCGGCGTCGGATGCGATGTCGGAGGACCGAAGACGTTTGTCGCCGGACGCACGGTCGACGACCCGATGGCGGAGAGGCTCCTCTCACTTCCGGGCGTGACGAGTGTGTTCATGACCGCCGATTTCGTGACACTGACAAAGGCTCCTGATGCGGACTGGGCCGCTCTCGCCGAACAGGCACGGCAAATCCTAGAGGGGCATTTCGGGGCGTAGGGCCGCAGGTCAGATCGACATGGTTGCCTCGGCGGCTGCCAATCAACCGCTGATGGGTGCCCACGTGGCATGCGCCACCCTGGCCAACTCGGCGATCGAGATCGGGAACACCGTCGTTGGCGTCCCTGCGGCCGCCCACACGGGGTCATGCCGGTTCAGTTCCGGGTCGGCAAAGACCCGACAACCGTGGCCGAACGGCGGGGTACCGCCGGCCGCGTAGCCGGTGGCGGCACGGACCTCGTCGAGCGATGCCCGGCGGCTTCCGCTCCCGCCGGCCGCTTCCGCCAACTTCTCGAGATCGAGCCGCCGATCGCCGGGAACCAACGCCACCACGGGCTCATCATCTACCATGAACACGAGTGACTTCACGATCGCGGCGACGTCACAACCGACCGCTCTCGCAGCGTCGCCGGCCGTCTTGGTACCTTCGGGAAACACGCGAACATCGACATCGAGCCCCTCCCCGGCAGCCCAGTGAACAAGACGCAGCGACGCGGTAGGAAGATCCATGGCAGCATCGTAGGACACGCAGCCGGGGGCCGTCATTCGAACGGGTCGACTGCCTCGATGCCGTCGAACGTGCGGAAGTCCCGATCGCGGGTCCAGATCGTCCTCACACCATGTTCTCGCATCAGAGTCACGAGGTGGGCGTCGGACACCAGGTTGCCCCGCACGGGTATGCGGTCTGTCACGTCGCGGTACACACCCCAGAATCTTCGTCCTTCACCCGGCATGCGGACATGCGGTCGGTCGATGAGGCTACCGATGTTCTCCCTGGCGGCTGCGGGTGCGAGCGGATTGACGAACACGGCCGGATGTGTGGTGATCCGAAGGTACTCCGTCGTCACCGGCCAGAACAGATAGACCAGATCGGTGCCTTTGGCGAGATCCGCCGGCAGCTCTCTGGCACGACCATGCAATGCACTCCCCGTGTCCGATGCGCAGACAAGCAGGTTGGTGTCGACGGTCAGGCTCACGTCTCTTCGAACGCCTGATAGAGCCGGTCCTTGTCCTCGAGATCGAACCGGGCGCCCATGTCTTGACTCGTCCACGACAATTCGGATGGATCGGCCTCGGGTCCGAAGATCGCTCGCACCGACAGTTCGGACACGAGCCTGCTGAGGGTCTTGCCTTCCGCGGCCCGCCGCTTCTTCATTTCTGCCGGCAGGGAGCTGTCGAGATCGATCGTCGTTCAGGGCATGACACACATGATGTTGCACGTCATCGCATCAGATGCATCACCCGTCCACGTCCCACGGCGGAGCATCGAGCACGGTCGAGCCGTCCACCCACAGTGAGAGCGGCCAGCGGTTCCCTGCCGCGTCGGCAACCGTCACGACGATGCGCCAGCCGCCCGCCGCTCGGACCGCGGAGATCACCTTCGGATCACTCCCCCAGCCGTCGGCCTCATCCTCGACCACCGCCAGCAAAGATCTTGGGGGATCTTCCTCCCCCTCTGGCCACAGAGCAACCCCGGCATCGGCCGGCACAACGGCGGGAGATGGCAGATCCACTACCGATGCCTTACCGTCCGTCACTTCGATCACCACACCGACCGCACGCACCGGCAGTCTGGTCAGCGACTGCGTGTCAGGCCCGGCAAGCATCCCAAACACCACCGTTGCCCTGAAGAGATCCGGACCAACGGTCCTGATCTCGGCACTGCGCGCCCACTCGACATACGACACCCCGGTTCCCCCGCCCGTGGGTATCTCGGCTCCGTCGGGAAGCGCCGCCACAACACCGAGTGCCTCACCCGGACGGCCACCACTCCCGAAGTAGTCCCGCACGAACCACTCCGCCCGAACTGCCGCGAGCTGCTCCTGAGATCCGGGTACCAGTGCCATCAGGTCGGCCTCCGAATACAGCGGTGCCGTGGTCGACACGACGGTCGGAACGACGGTCGACACAACAGGTGATGTCGTCGATATCACGCTCGGGACAGCTTCGGAAGATGCCGGTGGTCCACCGGGAAGTGCCCGGGCCACGACCACGCCCAGCGCGGCCATGGCAAGCACGCCGGCGGCCACATAGGCGACCCATCGCGGGAACGGACGTTGTTGGGTCACGAGTTCAGACCACGGGATACTCTCGAGTTGCTCGTCGAGTGTGTCGTCCTCGTCGATATGTAGATCCACAGCGTCTCCTTCGTCCGGGGGTAAGGCGAACGTACGCCGCCGCGGAGACTCAAACAAGGGGTTTGCTTCCAGAACTTGCTTCCGGTCCGCTAACGTTGGACCGCGATGAGCAACCCCGACCCGAAGCCTGGACGCTGGATCCTTCCTCTGATCATCATCGGCATGGTTGGTTTCACATACTTCTTCGTCAGCAGCCTTCCCTCACCCCAGCCTGTGGGCACGACGACGACGACCTCCGCGCGGACGACGACCTCGACAACGGAGGCAGGACCCGGCAGCTCCACCACGAGCACGACGATCCCCGACGACGTGCAGGCCTACCTCGACAAGATGGCGGAGAAGAAAGCCGATCTGGACGCGCTCTCGACCGACCTCCTGGCAGCAAACGATCGCTGGGACCACAAGGCCGATACCGGTGCCACGTATTCGGAGACCAAGGCCGCCTTCCAGAAAGCTGTCGATGAAGCCACCGTCTTCTCCGACAGCATCGCGGCGACGACCCTTCCTGCCGGCTATTCGGATCTCGCGAGCTTGCACGCCGACCTCTCGACTGCCGCTGCCAAGATCCTGAAGGCCACCATCGCGGCCCTCGACGGACTCCAGTCCTCGGACACGGGTCAAAAACGCGCAGCTGCGATCGAGGAGTTCAACACGGCGGTCGCCGAGTTCAATGCCGTCTATGACAGCCTCGCTGCGGCGGCGACCCCAACGGGTTAGAGCGGTCCCGGCACCGGCTCCGTGTCATGAGAGCGAAAGCGCCGTGGCAGCCAAGAAAGAAGGGGACAGGTTCCCTCCTGACGGGACGTTGAGCAAGCAACACCCTCCTGCCGGCTCACAGTGGTACCCGTTCCGGCTTCGTGGTACTCCCCCCCGGGAAGCGGAGCGACCGTTGGGGAAAGAAGTGGTCGCTGCGCTCCCTGGGGAGAGATATGGTCGCTCCGCCCACCGAGGGGGAAACTCCCGAGACTCTCAGATGTCGTAGTAGAGGTGGAACTCGTACGGGTGCGGCCGCAAACGCATCACATCGACCTCGCTGGAGCGCTTGTAGGCGATCCACGTATCGATGAGATCCTGGGTGAACACCTCACCTTTGAGCAGGAAGTCGTGGTCGGCTTCCAGCGCGTCGAGCGCCTCCTCGAGGCTCCCCGGCACCGACGGCAGGTTCGACAGTTCCTCCGGCGGCAGGTCGTAGATGTCCTTGTCGACGGGCGGTGGCGGTTCGATCCGATTCTGAATCCCGTCGAGACCGGCCATGAGCATCGCCGAGAAGGCCAGGTACGGGTTCGCCGACGGATCTGGACAGCGAAACTCCAGGCGCTTCGCAGCCGGCTTCTGTGAATACAACGGGATGCGCACGGCCGCCGACCGGTTCCTCTGGCTGTACACCAGGTTCACCGGTGCTTCAAAACCGGGCACGAGTCGCCGGTAGGAGTTCGTTGTCGGTGCGGCAAACGCGAGCACGGCGTCCGCATGCTTCAAGAGGCCTCCGATGTACCAGCGAGCCATGTCGGACAGGCCTGCGTAACCGCTTTCGTCGTAGAACAGCGGCTTGCCGTCGGTCCACAGCGACTGGTGGGTGTGCATCCCGGAACCGTTGTCCTCGAAGATCGGTTTCGGCATGAACGTCACCGTCTTGCCTGCTCTCCATGCAGTGTTCTTGACGAGGTACTTGAACAGCGTCACGTGGTCCGCCTGCTTCAGAAGCGTCTCGTAGCGGATATCGATCTCGGCCTGGCCGGCGGTGCCGACCTCGTGGTGATGGACCTCGACCTCGATGCCGGCGTCTTCGAGCAGGGCGGTCATCTCCGAACGGAGATCCTGGAAATGATCCGTCGGCGGCACCGGGAAGTAACCCTCCTTGTAGCCGGGTTTGTAGCCGAGGTTGCCACCTGCTTCATCTGCCCCGCTGTTCCAGGCCCCCTCCACCGAGTTGACCTCGTAGAACGCGGAATGCTGATTCTGATCGAACCGGACGGAGTCGAAGATGTAGAACTCGGCTTCCGGACCCCAGTAAGACGTCTCGGCGATCCCCGTACCCTGCAGATAGGCCTCGGCCTTCTTGGCGATATAGCGAGGGTCGCGATCGTACGGCTCACCGGTGGTCGGATCATGCACGAAGCAGTAGATCAACAGCGTCTTGTGCGCCATGAACGGATCGGGCGTCGCCGTCGAAGCATCGGGAAGCAGCAACATGTCCGATTCCTGGATCTCCCGAAAACCGCGGATCGAGGACCCGTCGAACCCGAATCCCTCTTCGAAGCCGGCTTCGGTCAACGTCCCGGCCGGAATCGTGAAGTGCTGCACCTGGCCTGGCAGGTCACAGAAACGAAGGTCGACGAACTCGAATCCTTCTTCTTCGATGTATCGGATCAACTCGCTGGGCGCGTACGACAAGAATGCTCCTCCTGGAAGACATGTGGTTTATACCCGAGGAGCGTTTCGCGTCAGTTGCCGGAATGTGAACGCCGTGTTTCATCTCTCGTTTCGAGTCGATGCCCGGCCCCGGCTCCGCTACCTTCTGTAGAGAAAGGAGCCCCAATGGAGAGACAAGCCGAATACGTGCTCCGAACCGTCGAGGAACGAGGGATCCGTTTCATCCGCCTGTGGTTCACGGATGTACAGGGATTCCTGAAGTCGGTCGCGATCAATCCCGCCGAACTGGAGGTCGCCTTCTCCGAGGGAATGACCTTCGACGGGTCGGCCATCGACGGATACGCGCGCGTTCAAGAAGCCGACATGATTGCCAAGCCCGATCCTTCCACGTTTCAAATCATCCCGTGGCGGCCCGAACAGCAGGTCGCACGGATGTTCTGCGATATCCTCACTCCGAGCGGTGAGCCCTTCGATGGCGACCCACGCTGGGTCTTGAAACGTAACCTTCGTCGGGCGGCCGACCTGGGATTCACGTTCTTCGTCGGACCCGAATTGGAGTGGTTCTATTTCAAAGACTCGGGTCCGAACCCGCAAGTGCTCGACCGGGGCGGCTATTTCGACCTGACGCCGCTCGATGTGGCCCAGGAGTACCGGCGCACGACGATCAACGCGCTCGAGCAACTCGGCATCCCCGTCGAATCGTCGCACCACGAGGTCGCTCCCAGTCAGCACGAGATCGACCTGCGCTACACCGACGCGCTCACGATGGCGGACAACGTGATGACGTATCGGCTCGCCGTCAAGGAGGTCGCCATCGAGCACGGCATCTACGCGACGTTCATGCCCAAGCCCTTGGCCAACCACGACGGCAACGGAATGCACGTGCACCTGTCGCTCTTCGAGGGAGACCGCAACGCGTTCTACGAGGCCGGATCCGACCTGGGCCTTTCGAAGGTTGCCCAGAGCTTCATCGCCGGGCTCATCAAGCACGGCCCGGAGATCACCGGGGTGACCAACCAATGGGTCAACTCGTACAAGCGCCTCGTATCCGGATTCGACGCCCCCCTCTACCTGACGTGGGCCCGCAACAACCAGTCCGCGTTGGTGAGGGTGCCGTCGGTCAAGGCGGGCAAACAGGCGTCGACGCGTGTCGAATACCGGGCACCGGACGCCGCATGCAACCCGTACATGGCCTTCTCGGTGTTGCTGGCAGCCGGTCTGACAGGAATCGAGAACGCATACGAGCTCTCCCCAGAGATGCCCCGGAACGTATACGACCTGACCAAGGCCGAGCGTGCGGCCGCGGACATAGGGACACTCCCGTCGAACCTGTCGGAAGCCCTTGACCTGATGGAGGACTCCGAGCTGGTGGCCGAGGCGCTCGGCGAGCACATGTTCGGTTGGTTCCTCAAGAACAAGCGCAAAGAGTGGGACCGCTACCAACGTCACGTCTCACAGTTCGAGCTCGAGGAGTACCTCCCGATTCTCTGATGCTGATTGCCGTCATCCCCCCCAAGCCGTCCAAGGGCCTCACCGAGGCTCTCCTCGTCGCGGGCGTCACGTGGCGCCCGGCGCACGACCCAAGCGACGACTGGGACGAGGCCGGCGTGCTCCTCGTCGAATTGGGTGATGACCCGGAGGGCCACCTCGCCTCGGCACGACGAATCTACGAGCGGTCGGGACTGCCGGCGGTCGCCGTGGCCGATCGTGCCGCCGCCGCGACGTTGGAGACCGCAGGGTTCCTCATGGACTTCATGTTCAACCCGCCGGATCCCGTGGAGCTGCGACTACGGCTGCGAAGACTGGCCGACGGGGCCGACGAGACCGAGGTGCTGCGCTTCAAGGATCTCGAGATGAACACGGCCACGTATCAGGCGCGCCTCGACGGAGTCCCCCTCGACATGGCCTACATGGAGTACGAGCTGCTCCGCTTCTTCGTCCAGCATCCGGGGAGGGTGTGGAGTCGTGAACAGCTTCTCTCGCGAGTGTGGGGGTATGACTACTTTGGCGGGGCACGCACCGTCGATGTCCACGTGCGACGGCTCCGGGCGAAACTGGGCGAGCAGCGTGCCCGCTGGATCTCCACGGTGCGGTCGGTCGGCTACCGGTTCGGTTGACCGTTCTCGTGACGCTTCAGGGGAATAATCCCCACCAAGCGTCACAAGAACGGTCAACGACACTCCGGCGGGTTCGAACAGCCGATCGCCACGATCGTGCCGCTCAGATCGCCAACGATGATTGCACCGTCCAGGATCGCAGGCCGGCTGACAACCCGCCCATCCAACAAGTACCTCCAGAGCTCTTCGTGCGTCTCGAGATCGACCGCGTAGAGATACGGCTCGTCGGTCGTGAAGTAGAGCACACCATCGCCGACGATCGGCCATCCGACTCTTCCTTCGAGAGGTGAGACCGTGCTTGTGCTCGGGAACTGCCAGAGCTGCCGGCGCGACACCGCATCCCACGCCTGGATGAAATTGTCGTTGGCGATGTACAGGACACCGTCCGCGTACGCGGGTGGCGACGTAACCGTGATGCTGAGCAGGATGCCGGCTTCCGGGTTGCACGATCCGACCTGGACCGCATACAGATTCTGGGCATCCCGCGCGGGAATGAACACCGTGTCACCTGCGATCACCGGCGGAGAAACGATCGTGTCTCCGGTATCGAAGCACTTTCTGGCCTCGCCCGTCAACGCATCGACAGCCCACAAGATCCCTCCCTCCGTGGGAACGTACAGGATGCCATCGGCCGCGGCAGACGCCGCCCTGATCGGACTGGCGAGGTCGACATGCCAGCGCTCGTCGAATGGATCTGCCGTATCGGCTGCGTACAGGACACCCCGATTCGTCCCGAAGTAGACGGTGTCACCGAGCACGAGCGGCGCGCTGACAATCTCTCCGTCTACGACACCTTCCGTCGGAAACTGCCATACCTGCGCAGTCCGCTTGCGGGCATCGCTGCGAATCCGAAGCACACCGTCCTTGCTCCCGTAGTAGACCCGCATCCCACTGGTCGGATCGAGTCCGCTCATACTCGTCAGGAATGCCAGAGTGGGCGGACCGATGATTCCATCTCCGGCGGAGTCCTCGATCCACAACGGCGGAACCCCGGAGGGCATCGCGATGCCGTAGAGACTGCCGTCCTCGCTCCCGAAGATCACGCTCTCGCCGAACACGGCGGGCGACGATTCGATCCTGCCGCCGGCGGTGTATTTCCAGTAGTAGCCGTCGGCCGAACGCACACCTGTCCGTCTCGATGCGCCGGTATTGTGCGCGAGCCGTTCCTGATCGTCCAGATCGCCCGCGAACGTCCACTGGCCGACGACTGTGTTCTTGGCCGGAGGTCCGAGTTCGGTCTCCCAAATCTCCGGTGGACGAGTCGTCGTCGTGGTCGTTGGGGCGATCACGACAGGGGCGACCGTCGTCGTCGTTGGCGGCGGATTGACGACCCTGGCGAGGAACCCGCCACCGAGACCGATCGCCGTCACGGCGACCACGGCGGCGGCAACGCGAATCGAAGTCCATCGGAAGGGGCGTTTGCGCCGCTTCAAACCTCTCGCACGCCGTTGTGCCGGGCTGACCAGCCTGCCTTCGACACCGAGGCCTGCGTCTTGGAGTGCCTGCTCCAACTCCACCGAGAGTCGCTCGGATGCCTCGTGGTACGCCTCGTCCCCGACTTCGGGAGCTGCGAGCGCTGCTGCAATCTCCGGAAGCGCCTGCCATGCCTCCCGCCACTCTTCGGGGATGTGCGCTGCCATCGCCTTGACCGATGTGATCACCGCTGCAGCTCCCGGCTTGTTCCACAAGCGCCCCGCTTCAGCGGCTTCTGCGGCGACCCCCGCCACTCCGAGTTGATCCGCGAGTGCCATCGCCTCGGCTGCCAGAGACGGGTCCCGTTCGGCTTTCGATCGAACGATGAGCAGCCGCGCCGCAGCGAGATACCACTCCGACTGCAGCAATTCGTCGGTGAGATCGAACGCTTCATCGGCATTCCATGCGTCTCCACTCGCCACACCGATGGCGAGCTGCACAACTCGAATCCGCAGACGCCATCTGCGCCCATCGACACCCTTCGGACAGCTTTCGAGTGCCGCCTGCGCCTCTTCTTTCGCCTCTGCCGTCCGGCCCACACCGAACAGGGCTCTGGCCCGCAGGTATCGGGCGCTGTTCTCCCAGGCAGGTAGCTGCTGGAGAACCAATGCCAGCGTTTTGTCGGCAGCTTCGAGTGCCGTGTCCCATGCACCGAAACGAATCGCGCCCTCGGCAAGCGCCATGTGCGCCAGGAAGACGGGGCCGGCACTTACGTCGGCATGCCGGATCGACCGGCGCCTCACAGCGAGAGCCCGGTCTGGGCGCCCGGCCATGAACAGTGCTCGAGACCACCACGCTTCCCTGTCCGCCATCAAAGCCGGTCCACCGGTGCATCTGGCCTCGTCGACGAGTCTCGCGAAACCGATCTCTGCGTCGCGCGCTCTCCCTTGGTCGAAGGCCACCCACGCCTCGTTGTAGCGCCCTCGCTGCTGCTGCTGTGCCGTCCCGTGGGAAGAGAGAATCTTCAACCCTTTGTCGAGTTCTGCATCGGCCTCCTGAGCGAATCCGAGTCGGGCGAGGGTTCTCGCGTGCAGCGTCAAAAGAGATCCGAGCATTCCGAACTCACCGGCGAGGATGGCTTCCAGAAGCCCTTCCGCCACCAGACGCTCGGCCTCTTGGGGAAGCTGCCGGTCGTCCGCAACCTGCCCTGCGTGGCCGAGCGCGTGGACGCGGTCGACACCAGACAACCGGTCTGCGGCCACCGTGAGGTCCTCCGCCGCCAGTTCCGACCAACCGGCAAGCCGGTAGCAGGTAGCTCGCGCCAGGCGGAGTTTTCCCTCCAGTTCGGGGTCTTCCGTGCCGGATGCCTCGTATGCACGAAGCGCACCATCGAGCAACGGATACGCCTCCGCGAGATGCTGCCGATCCGCTCGCTCCAGGCCTGCGCGGGCCAGCAGGGGAAGTGCGTCTCCCCACCGGGCAGCATCGAGGTAATAGCCGCCGACGAGACCGGGATCCCGCTCTGCGATTCCCGTACGAACGCCGGCATCGGCAAGAGCGCCATACAGTGCGGCTGTCCGCACAGAGCCCAGATACTCCCCGAGCCGACCTCTGCCTGGGAGGAAACCCTCCGCCGATTCCGTGGCCAATCCTGCAGCGACGAGGCGCTCACCGATATCGAGAACATCATCCTCGGGGAGGAAGAGGGCCGCCGCTGCGACGGCGACCGCAACGGGCCGGCGAGCGACAGCCAGCAGCTCTGCAAGCTTTCGTTCCGGACCTTCGAGATGGGCGGCTCGTCCCAGGACCCCGATCTGCGCGGGGATCGGGGTCCCGGTGGCTACCAGCGTGCCATCCCCCCACCGGACGGCGCCGGCCACCTCCCATGCCTCGAGTGTCTCCACTACATTCCCTGCGAGTCCGCTCGATGAGCTGATCAGGTGTGCGGCAAGCCGGTCTGCGTCGCTCCCACCGAACAATCCCTTCACGTCGCCCAGATCCAGCCGGTCGAGGGTGAGTTCCCAGGACTGCCCCAATCTGCTCGCGGCTTCCATGAGATTCGCATAGGCAAACCGTCGATACCCGGAGATCTCCGAATGGGCGAGGACGATGATCAGCCCCGAGGAGGCTCGCGCCATCCTTGCTCTGAGCAGTGCAAGCGACGTCGCATCGGCCCACTGGGCGTCGTCGATGAGAAGGGCGCCTTCGAACTCCCCACCGAGGCCGAGTGCCTCACCGATACTGCCGGGTTCGATCTCGGTCGCCTTGAAAGCGGCCGCTCGCCGAACAGGAACCTCGTCCTGCGCGAGGCGGCGTTCGAATTCATCGAGGAGACGGGTGCGACCGCTGCCCGCCTCCCCCAGGATCGAGAGCAGCGCAACACCACCGTCACGAGCCACGTGTTCGGCTTGCTTCAGCGCTTCGAAGTGCTCTCTGCGTCCGAAGAACACGTCCATCGCTCCACCCTACGCCGACCCCGCGCCTCGTGCTGAAAGAAACCCTCAGCGACTCGAGAGTAACCCCAGCACCTTCTGCTCGATCTCCGGCCCGTCAGACCATCGGGCCTCGAGGTTCTCTGCTCCGACCCACGCGAACAGGGCCTGACGCAGACCCATGTCGTAGCCCGAACCACTCCCGCAGTCGTATCCGCGTTCCGAGAGCGCGTCTCGCAGCACACGTGCCAACTCGGCATGGATCGGGACGAACTCGAGATCCTCGGGCCTCGGCAGGAGTAGCCGGTGGATCTCCATCAGCCGGTGCAGCTCGGCCACGGGATCGGTGTGGTCGTCGACGCGCAGATCGACGGCCACGTCGCTGCCGGCCAGGTATCCGCCGCCTTGGCGCACGACGAGCAGCGCAGCCGACTGGCGGCCCCGCCGATCTCCCCCGGCGGCGTCACCGGCGGCCAGGGCGGCGAGCAGACGCGTTGCGAGCTCGCCGGCTCCTGCCTCGAACGCCTCCACCATCCGATCGACGACGTGGGGTCCCGCGAGGATGTTGCCCTGGCAGGCGTACCCGTCACCTGTACGGCCTCCCGCCCAGTCGAAACAGTCTGTGCCCGTGAACGAGGCCGGCTGCCCCAAGGCGTCGACCATGCCGACCTGACGAAGTTCACACTTGTCGTCGGCGTTCGTCAACCTCTGGATCGTCGCCTCGGCCGACTCGCCGGCTTCCATCGCCTGCAGCCCGTCCGGCCCGTACGTCACGTTCGCGTACGACTGGGTTGCGACAGCCCCGGCTCCTGCGCGAGCCCACGGCACAACCGATCCGACGGCCAGGAACTTCGACGCGACGGCCACACCCCACTCCTGGGCTGCCGGGTCATGAGCAACGATCGAGAAAGTCATACAAGCATCCCCACTCTCTCGTTCTCGTGACGCTTCAAGGGAATAATCCCCGTCAACCGTCACGAGAACGGGAGGTTTATCCGAACTCGACGCCCTGGGCCAGGGGCATCTCACCGCTCCAGTTGATCGTCGTGGTCTGGCGGCGCATGTAGGCCTTCCACGCGTCCGATCCGGCCTCTCTGCCTCCGCCGGTCTCCTTCTCACCGCCGAATGCCCCGCCGATCTCGGCACCCGAGGTTCCGATGTTGACGTTGGCGATTCCGCAGTCGGAACCCTCGTGAGAGAGGAACTTCTCCGCGTTCCTCACCGAGTCGGTGAAAATCGCCGACGACAGCCCTTGGCGAACACCATTCTGGATCTCGATCGCTTCCTCTACAGAGGACACCGCGATGATGTACAGCAACGGCGCGAATGTCTCCTCTTGAAGGATCGGGGCATCTTTGGGCATCTTCATGATCGTTGGCTCGATGAAGTTCGCACCGAGATCTTCGAGCCGATCACCGCCGCAGAGCAATTCACCGCCCTGCTGCTTGGCGAGATCGATCGCCGTGAGCATGTTGAACACCGCCGCCTCGTTGACGAGCGGACCCATCAAGATCCCTGGATCGAGCGGATCACCGACCGAAACCTGGCGGTACGCATCGACCATGCGCCTGGCAACTTCGTCGACGACTGTTTCGTGCACGATGAGCCTGCGAAGCGAAGTGCACCGCTGCCCGGCAGTGCCGACCGCAGCGAACAGGGCGGCACGCGTCACAAGGCCCAGATCTGCATCGTCCATCACGATCATGGCGTTGTTGCCACCAAGCTCGAGCAGCGACCTCCCCAGACGCCGGGCGACGCCGACACCCACCTTGTACCCCATGTCGCATGAACCAGTCGCCGACACGAGCGGCACGCGGGCGTCCTTGACCATGAGGTCACCGACGTCGGCTCCACTACCGAACGCCAAGTTGAAAACCCCCTCGAACCCGCTTCCCTCCATCACCGAATGGGTGATGTTCGTTACGGCAATCGCTGCCAGCGGCGTCGAACTGGAAGGTTTCCAGACATTCGTGTCACCGCAGACGGCAGCGATCAGCGCGTTCCACGACCACACGGCGGTCGGGAAGTTGAACGAAGAGATGATGCCGATCGGTCCGAGCGGATGCCACTGTTCGTACATGCGGTGTCTCGGCCGCTCCGACGCCATCGTGACGCCGTACAACTGGCGGGAGAGGCCAACCGCGAAGTCGGCAATGTCGATCATCTCCTGAATCTCTCCCTCGCCTTCGGAGAGGATCTTGCCCATTTCCATGGTGACCAGCGCACCCAGAGCGCTCTTCTTCTCCCGTAGCGCGTCGCCGACCCTGCGCACATACCTTCCCCGCTCCGGCGCAGGGAGCATCCGCCAACGCTTGAACGTCTCAAGGGAATCCTGGATGACGGCCTCATAGTCTTCGGCCGAGGCACGAACCACCTTCGCAATCACCTCACCGGTTGCCGGGTTGACCGACTCCATGGTCTTGCCGTGGGCCTGTTTCCAGCCGCTCGCATAGACACCCGAGTTGACCTCGGACAACCCGAGCGTGTCGAGAATCTCGTTCACATCCGTCTCCTTCACCGACTCGCCACAACTTCGATCTCGACGAGAAAACCGCCGGGCAACGCAGCGACTTCCACGGTCGCCCTCGCCGGCGGATCGCCCTCGAACCGCTTGCCATACACCTCGTTCACGATCGGAAAGTCGGCCATATTGGCCAGAAAGATCGTCGTCTTCACAACATCGGAGAACCCGAGACCGATATCGCCGAGGATCGCACCGACATTCGCCATGATCTGTCCGGTCTGGGCGGCAACATCGTCGGGAGCGCGTTCCCCGGTCGCCGGATCGATCGCAACCTGTCCGGAGATGAACACCAGGCCCCCTGCCTCCACGGCCACCGAATATGGTCCCATTGCTGCCGGTGCACTGGGTGTTTCGAGTACTCGTTTCGCCATGACTGCTCCTCGTTGCGTTGTGGGATCAAGGCTACCTCCCCCCAGTCTCGTCAATGCCGCTCGTACCGTTTCGCGCCGGCATCGACGAGACTCAGTGAAGGTGCTCCGAGAGGAACCCGATGACCTCGCCGATCTGAGATCCGAACGACGCGAGGTCGCTGTGACCCGCACCCGGGACGATCAGCACACGCCGTGTCGGCATTCGCTCGGCAAGTTCATACAGGTTGGCAATCGGGACGATCTCGTCGGCGTCGCCGTGCACGAGAAGCAATGGTGCCTGCACACGGCCGATGCGGTTGCGAGGGGCGATCTCATCGAAGTCGTAGCCGATGATGCGCTCGGTGGTATGCAGGGCGAAGTTGGCCAGAGGCCGGGGTAGCACATCGAACGGCTTCGAAGCTCCCATGAGCTCTCCGGGATGTGCGAACGCGGAGAGCGAGACCACTGCACCGAGATCGTCCCTCCGAGAAGCAGCAAGGATCGAGGCGCCGGCGCCCACCGAGTGACCGACGACGCCCACCGAGCTGACATCGTCGCGGGCGAGGAGCCAATCGACGGCAACGTCGAGGTCTTCGGCAAACCTCGGCATGGATGTGTGATCGTCGTGATCGCTCAGACCGTGATTCCGTGCATCCATGAACAGCGTGTGGAAGCCCGCCCGGTGCAGCGGCGGAGCGAACGGAAGCATCAATCCCGCATTGCCTCCCCATCCGTGGAGCACGACAACGGCCGGAGCGACACCCTGAGCCCGGATGAACCATGCGTGCAGCCGCTTGCCCCCGGGACCGTCGAGCCACACCTCCTCTTCGGGCAGGTCGAGATCCTTCGGAGTCTGCGGAATCGGACGCTGCGGCGGCCGAAACGCGAACTTCAGCGCTGCAGGGAACAGATAGACGAGCCCTGCACCGGCAAGCAGGGGCACCAGGAGCTTTCGTTTCATCGGGATGATGGTAGGCATGGTTCAGTCGGCAACCGTCGGAGGCGCACTCCGCATTTCGCGATTCTTCGGTCCGACGTCCGTATCTCTGTCGACCGCGCAGAGGCAAAGCGCGGAGACCGGGTAGGAGGCACGGAGTACCCACCGTCATGCATCTCGAAAGGAATCCCGATCCGACGACGAGCCGATCGAGACGGGCGGCTCAGTCGGTACTGCTGCTGCAGCCGCAGGCGCCGGCCACATTTGGGTTGTCGATCGCGAATCCCGTGTACATCGGGTCGCTGCCGTAGTCGAGGGTTGAGCCGCGAACGTGCTCGAGCGATTCGGGATCTATCACGACCCTCACACCCTCGCGAAAGTTCTCAACGATGTCTCCTGGTGAAACCTGCGTGTCGAAGTACAACTCGTACGAGGAACCGGAACAGCCGCCTGGACGAACTCCGATACGCAACAGGAGGGAAGGATCGTCCTCGGCCCGCACGAGCTCGTGCACCTTCGCAATCGCCGCATCCGTCAAGGTCACTGCCCGCCTCGTGGACTCGCTCTCGAGAGACTGCATCCGACCGCTCCTCCGCCTTCGATGGGCGACACCCTAGCTGATGTCGGCAGATGGCAACATCGATGTAGTGGACACTCGTATCTACGATGTCCCCGTGACCGAGGACCGTATTCTGACCGCGCTGCGTGGCGTGCTCGACCCAGAGCTCGGCGGTAACATCGTCGACCTGGGGATGGTGCGGTCCGTCGATACCGCACCCGACGGGTCCGTCACCATCGGTGTTGCCCTGACCGTCGCCACATGCCCGTTACGCGATCGAATCGAACAGGACGTGATCAGGAAGGTCTCCGCGCTCGAAGGGGTGACGGACGTCAAGGTGGAGACCCGCACGATGGACGCCGAGCAGCGTGCCCAACTCATGGCCGTTGCCCGGCAGCGAGCCCGCGACAATGCTCAGCCAACACACGTGAGCCCGCTGACCAGAGTGGTGGCGGTCGGCAGCGGCAAAGGGGGCGTCGGGAAGTCCTCGATCAGCGTCAATCTGAGTTTCGCTCTCGCCGATCTCGGCCACCGTGTCGGCCTTCTCGATGCCGACATCTGGGGATTCTCGATTCCGAGACTCGTCGGAACGCAAACTCGGCTTTCGGCGGGAGAAGACCGCCTCATCGTTCCGGTGGACGTCTCGGGCATTCAGGTGGTCTCCACCGGACTGATCGTCGAGGCCGAAGACACGGCCCTCATGTGGAGAGGGCTCATGCTCTCGAAGGCGCTCGAGCAGTTCCTCAACCAGGTCGCCTGGTCGGACGACCTCGACTACCTCATCATCGACCTTCCACCGGGCACGGGGGACGTGCAGATGGCACTCTCGCGCATGCTCCCCCAGGCGGAGCTCGTCGTCGTCACAACCCCACAGATCGCCGCCCAGAAGGTTGCAGCGCGCGCAGCCAACATGGCCCGGCGGTCGTTCCTCCCGCTGCTCGGCGTGATCGAGAACATGGCAGGCTTCACCTGCGAACACGGAACCACCTATGACCTGTTCGGCCAAGGTGGCGGCCAGAGCCTGGCAGATGACCTCGGTGTGCCACTCATCGGGCAGATACCCCTCGACCCGCTGGTCGTCGCCGATGGCGATGCCGGTTCACCGACCGTTCGCGCCCACCCCGGGTCGCCCACGGCGGAAGCGTTTCGCGATGCCGCAATGCGGCTCGCCGAGGCCTTGCCACCGGCCGGGGATGAAACCTGCACCGGTCGAATCGCCCGCATTCTCGAGGAACTCCAAGACCCCACAGACTGACGCCTGCTGGGGCGAAACAAAGGACTAGTCACTGCGAGGGAAGTCACAACAGACCCCAGGTCGCGAGGATCGATGGTCGATACTTGAGACAGAACGTGCCTGAACCGCTGGGAGGCGCACCGCACGAGCGCTGGGAGCATGAGGGCCGGCAATGCCGGCCCTCTTTTTCTTATCCACCTTCTCTTATCCGCACAGGCCCTTCACCAACGGGTACGGGTCGACTGCGTCGCCGTGATCAGGATGAAACTCGAAGTGGAGGTGCGGCAACCAGTCGGGAGCGTTTCCGGAGGAACCGACATAGCCGATGAGCTCGCCCGTCGCGACGATCTGCCCGACGCGGAGTCCATCCGCCCAGGCCTGAAGGTGGGCGTAGTAATAGGAGTCGCCCGAGTCCGAGTGCAGCCAGATCGTGATTCCCCCAAGACCTCCCTCCTTGAGTTGATAGATCGAACCGGACTCGATCGCCACGATGGGTGTCCATCGTTCGGCCATCATGTCCACTCCCTTATGAGTCCGGCCTCCCGAGCGGGCGGCACCCCACGTATCGCTGAACGCCGTGAAACCGTCGATCGGACACGCCTGAGTGACACCGGATGGCGGGACTGTGGTGGTCGTCGTGGTCGTCGTCGTAACGCCGGATGTCGTGGTCGTCGTCGTGGCGCCGGTCGTCGTGGTCGTTGTGGTAACTGTCGTCGTCGTGGCAGCTCGGCGGGCAGCCTCCTCGGCGGCCCTCCTCGCCGCTTCAGCCTGCCGGGCGGCCTCCTCGGCCGCTCGCCGGGCTTCCTCTTCGGCGCGCCGGGCCTTCAATGCCTCGTATGTCCTCTGGGCATCGGCGATCTTCTCGGAGAGATCGGCAGCGAGCGCCTGCATGTCCTGGGTGATCGCGACCTGGTCTTGACGAGCGACCTCGAGATCGGAGAGCCGGCGTTCGTACACGCCCTTGAGGATGCCCAGATCATTGACGAGACGCTGATCTGCCGATGCAGCCTCCTCGAGGTATCCGTATTCGGGACTCACACCGCCGTCCAACACCATCAGCGCGAACATGTCCGATCCGCGTGCATTCATGTACATCTGCACTGCCCGATCCTGGACCTTGCGTGTCGCGAGGTTCACTTCGACTCGTGAACTCGCCACCATCTGCTCCAAGGATGCGACCTGATCCTCCAACTCCGAGGACTTTGCCCATGCGTCCCCGTACTGGACGGCGAGCACATCGGCCTCTCGCCTCAATTGGTCGAGTTGGCGAGCGGCTCTATCGAGATCTTCCTGGTTGACTTCGGCGAGCGCCGGTGCCGCGAGCGCCACGACGAGGATCACAGCCGCTGCAATTCGGAGTCGGTGCCTCATCGTGGTCTCACCGCATCCGCCTCGGCATCGAACCGCACCCTCCGATCCTCGTCGAGTTTGGCAAGATGAGCCCGCACCGCAACCGCCGCAAGAGCGTGGAGCTGCGGGTCGACCTGCGCGTAGATGTCTTCCACAATGGCCGCGACAGATGTTGCTCCCGATTGCACCGCCGCGAGGATCTGGCCCTCTCGCTCCAGACGATGCGACAGATAGTCTGCAATGACCACCTGGGGGTCATGCATCGGTGGGCCGTGTCCCGGATACAACGTGCGCAGTGACAGTTCCTGCAACCTACGTAGCGATGTCATGTAGGCGCCTACGTCTTCGACGAACACCGAAGATCCGCCCATGATGTGATCCCCGGTGAAGAGCTCCTCACCGACCAGGTAACACAGATGGTCCCCGCTGTGTCCGGGTGTGGCCACGACACGCAACTCGGTACTCCCGAACGGAACGACGTCGTTATCGGACAGTGTACGGTCCGGCTTGAATCCGGGACCTGGTCCGAAGCCCGCGGCCGGTACGTCCAAGTGCCTCGCAAGCGAGTTGGCGAGCGGCGCGTGGTCGGAGTGCGTGTGGGTAACCAACACCATCACCGGTGTACGGTCTCCGAGCGCCTCGAGGATCGCCGAACGATGCTGCCCATCGATAGGGCCGGGATCGATCACGAGCACATCGGCCCCAGAGCCGACCACGTAGGTGTTGGTGCCTTCGCCCGTGTAGGGGCCGGGATTCGGAGCGAGAACACGCCGGACGTTCATTCACCTGCCTCCTCGTATCCGGAGTCGCCCGGCATGAGAAGCCGGAAGAACCCCTCGCGCACCACGATGCGAGGTTCGATCCGCGGCACGACAGCCTGACCTTGGGCAAAGGCCAGCACCGCCCCCGGATCCTCGAAAGTGCTCAGCAGCCTCAGGGTTGCCACCGTCGGGGGAACGAGGGTCCACCCACGCTCCCTGGAATAGGTGAGGGCGTCACGGGGGGTCACCCAGACCGCCTCGGTCACTTCCGCCGCGTCCGGCACGGCCTCGAGACCGGCCGGCGCGTCGGTCACGAAGAACCGGGTATCGAACCGACGGGGCTCTCCCTTCGGCGTCACCCAGTTCGACAGGTAGGCGAACCGTCTCGCGTCGAATACATAGCCGTCATCGTCGAGCATTCCGAGAAGACGTGATCCTTTGGCACCTTTCGGGACGGTGGGCTGTCCGGGACCCGCCGGGATGACCACGCCGGCCTCCTCTGCAGTCTCCCTGACGCCGGCCGACAGCCACGGCGAGAGCGCACCATCGCCGAAGATCCGACGCGCCGTTTCGCTGCGGTCCGCCGCATCGACGGCACCTCCCGGAAACACGTAGGCACCACCGACGAACGCAGAGGAGGCTGCTCTCCGCACCATCAGAACTTCCAACCCCCGGGTGCCCGGACGGAGCACACAGACCGTCGATGCTTCCCGAATCGGTTGATCGGCATAGGGAAGGTCCATGTATCAAGATTAGGCACCCGTTCTCGTGACGTCTCGCGGGGATAAACCCGGTCAAACGTCACGAGAACGTGAGTACCCTTTCCCAATGGCGCTGCGCGATCTTCCCTCCGTCGACACGCTCGTTCGATCTCTCGAAGCCGAGGGACTTCCCCGGCTTCTCGTCGTGGACGCCGTCCGAGCCGCCATCGACGAGGCGCGGGAGATCACGGCCGCAGGCGGGACCGCCGACCCGCGCCAGAAGGCCCGTGCCGCACTCCAGACGCTCCGCTCCCTTCGCCACCGTCCCGTACTGAATGCAACGGGAGTCCTCCTGCACACGAACCTTGGGAGGGCGCCGCTCCATCCCGCGGCCGCCGACGCCGCCCGGGCGGTGGCAACCTCCTACGGGAACCTCGAATTCGACCTGGACAAGGCGAAACGGGGAGGCAGAGCCGGATACGTGCACGCCCTTGTTTGTGCACTTGTCGGAGCGCAAGCCGCTCTCGTCGTCAATAACAATGCCGGCGCGCTGCTCCTGGCTCTTGGTGCTTTGGGCCGTCGCCATCCGGTGGCCATCTCACGAGGCGAGCTGATCGAGATCGGTGGGTCGTATCGACTCCCCGAACTCATGATGGCTTCTGGAGCACGCATGTTCGAGATCGGAACGACGAATCGAACTCGTCTTGCAGATTATGAGCAGGCTCTCGATGACGGCGCCGGGATGATCCTGAAGGTTCATCCGTCCAACTACCGGGTCGTCGGTTTCGCCGACTCGGCACCCCTCGACGATCTTGTCGCTCTGGCGCACCGGAGAAACGTCCCTCTGGTCTATGACGTCGGTAGTGGCCTGCTCGACGAGAGCGCCCCGTGGCTCGATGGTCCGCCACCCCGCTGGCTCCGTGACGAACCGGGCATTCGACAGGTCCTCGATGCGGGAGCGGATCTGGTGACGTTCTCAGGTGACAAGCTCCTCGGAGGGCCCCAGGCCGGAATCATCACCGGGACGGCGCACCTGATCTCCGAACTGGCACACCACCCGATGGCGCGCGCTCTGCGCATTCCCGGTCCGACGATCGCGGCGCTGACGGTGACGCTCGAGATGTACGCCGATGGGAGAGGTTCGGAGATCCCGTTCTGGGCAATGGCATCGGCTTCCTACGAGTCTCTGGAGCGTCGAAGCAAAGCCGTGCTCGACGCATCGCGCGTCAAGGCAGACGTCGTCCCCGGAGCATCGGTGCCGGGCGCCGGCTCCGTTCCCGGTGCAGAAGTTCCCTCTCCACTCATCAAGATCGGCGAGCCAGGTGCGTCCGTCCTCTGGCCAAGGCTCCTTCGTGCCACTCCACCGATCATCACGCGGCGAGACGCGGGAAGACTCATACTCGACCTCCGAGCAGTCTCCCCCAAGGACGACGAACGCCTCGCCGCGGCCCTGGAATCCGCATGCCGGTCATAGGAACCGCCGGACACGTCGATCACGGCAAGTCGACCCTCATCCAGGCGCTCACGGGCCGAGACCCGGACCGCTGGAAAGAAGAGAAACAGCGGGGCCTCACGATCGATCTCGGCTTCGCCTGGACCACACTTCCCAATGGGACAGAAGTCTCCTTCGTGGATGTTCCCGGCCACCAGCGTTTCATCAAGAACATGCTTTCGGGTATCGAGGCCATCGACGTCGCCCTTTTCGTCGTTGCCGCCGATGAAGGCTGGATGCCACAGTCCGAGGAACACCTGGCAGTTCTGGACCTCCTCGGCATCCGCTACGGCGTCATCGCGATCACCAAGACCGAAGGTGTCGACCCGGATCTCGTGACACTCGCCGGCCTGGAAGTCGAAGATCGCCTCGAAGGGACGACTCTCGAGGGATCGACGATCGTCGCCGTCGACTCGCCCACGGGATTTGGGATCGACGCGCTCGAAGCCGCCTTGGTCGACGTGGTCGGGGCGGCAATGGAAGACTTTCATGATGCAGGGCGAGCGCGCATGTGGATCGATCGTGCGTTCACCATTGCCGGTTCCGGCACCGTGGTCACCGGTACCCTGCTCGACGGCCCCCTCTCCGTCGACGACAAAGTCATGCTCTGGCCGGACCGAATCGGCGCTCGCATTCGCTCACTGCAGAGCCACGAACGCAGCCACACCACCGTCCAGCCTCACACCAGGACTGCAGCCAACCTCGCCGGCATCGATCATCACGACGTCTCACGCGGCGCCATGCTCGGTGCCCCCGATGCATGGTCGACGACAAGGCGCTTTCTCGCCTCGATCGACACTGCCCGCTATGTCGAAGAACCCCTCACGGCCAAGGGAGCGTTCCATCTGCATCTTGGCAGCGGAGCGAGACCCGTTCGCGTCCGACCCCTCGCCGGCAGCGGGATCCTGGGCTCGTCGTATGCACTCCTGTCGATAGATGAACCCGTTGCAGTCAAGATGGGGGATCGATTCATCATCCGAGAGGTCGGACGCAGACAGGTCGTCGCCGGTGGGCGGGTCCTCGATCCAGAACCCGCCGGCCGAGGCCGAGGCGCGTCAGTGGCCGGGCCCGCTTTGTCCACCGTCCTCGATCGTTCCCCGGCAGAGATGGCCACCGCCCTGTTGCAGGTGCGGGGCTCCGACGAGATCGAGCAAATCGCACGCCACACCGGAGGCGGCACACCCACCGGCCTGCTGGCCGGCGGACTGGCGATCTCCAACGACACCGCACGCGACCTGATCGGCCGAATCTCACACGAGGTACAGACCTTTCATGATGAGAACCCGCTCCGGCCCGGGTTGCCCAAAGCCGACCTTGCCGGCCGTATCGGGGTCTCGGTATCGATCCTCGACGCGCTCATCACTCGTTCCCCCGACGTGCGAGATGAAGGCCCGGTCGTCGCTGCAACCACATTCTCACCTGCCTTGGGACCCGCGGAGAACGCCGCTCGCACAGCGGTGATCGCCACTCTGGAAAGAGCCGGCCTGACCGTGCCACGAGTTCAAGACCTCGGGATCGATCAGGAACTGCTTCATGCGCTCCTACGAAGAGGAGACCTCATCCAGGTATCCGAAGATCTCGTTTTCCTGCCGGCACACATCGAGACGATCAGATCGAGCTTGAGCGATCTTCCCAATCCTTTCACCGTCGCCGACTTCAGAGACCATCTCGGGATTTCACGCAAATACGCGGTGCCCCTCCTCGAATGGCTCGATGCCGCCGCGACGACCAGGCGCAGCGGGAACCTTCGCAGCTATTGAGATTCGGCGGTCGGACCTGTCAGACCGAACGGAGCACGAACTCGCGGCGCTCACCCTCGGTGAGGCCTCCCCATATCCCGTACGGCTCCTTGATGTCCAATGCCGCACGCAGACACTCTTCTCTCACGGGACAGACCTTGCAGATCGCTCTCGCTCGTGCTTCTCGACGTTCTCGTTCATCCTTGCGTTCGAAGGCACTCGGCGGAAAGAACAAATGCGAATGGTTGCCACAGCACAGCGCGCGGGGCTGCCAAACATCACGAGAAGGTGCGAGCACGAAATCCCTCCATGGTCGTTGAGCGTACTGAACCTAGTACCTCGGCAAGGGTGCGGCCAGGAAGCATCTGCCAAATCAAGGAGGTTTTTCGCGCTCTTGATTCGGGACCAGGACCGCTTCTACGGACGGTGGCCTTGCGACAACCGACTAAGGTTCTGACGATGAAAGTGCTGGCCATCGCCGACGCTCCATGGGTTCGAAATGAGATTGCTGCAGCGGTAAGCAGTTCCGATCTCGAACTGATCGAGGAATCCGATCCTCGGTCGGCGGTCGCCGCCTGCGCGAGATCCGCTCCCGACATCGTCATCGTTGACCTTCAAGTGGGCAGCATGGGCGGCATGGCAATAACGAGGTCACTGCGAAGTGCCATCCTCTCCGGAGAAATCGAAGACACGACCATAGTGCTGCTGCTGGACAGAGAGGCCGACACGTTCCTGGCCGGCCGGTCGGGCGCGGACGCCTGGCTGGTCAAACCGTTCACCACCCAACACCTGAGGGCACTCCTCGCCCCGGTTGCGGCAGGGGAGTGATCTCCCCGAATACCGGTGCATGATGACCCCCCTCCAGGTAGTCCTCCTCGTGGTTCTCGGTCTCTGCATCGCTTCCTCCGGCTTCTTGTCAGGCTCCGAAACGGCGATCGTGCGCGTTCCGCGAGAACGTGCCCATCAGTTCGCGGAGCAAGGAAGAAAGGGCAGACACCTCGAGGAACTCCTTGCCGACCTGGAAGGCACGATCGGCACGCTGCTCGTCGCCAACAACTTTGTGAACATCCTCGCTGCGTCGGTGGCAACGGCACTCGCCATCGCCCTCGTGGGAGCGACATGGGGGCCATGGCTGGCCACGGTCGTCGTCACAGCGATCATCCTCATCGTTGGTGAAATCACGCCCAAAACCCTCGCCACCCGCCGACCCGACCAATACGCGCTCGCCGTTGCCGGAGTTCTCTTTCGCCTCACCCGAATCCTCGATCCGATCACCGCCGTGTTCGTTGCGATCAGCAGGGGGATCCTTCGTGTCTTCAAGGTCACCCAGGACAATCGTGCGGCGATGGTCACCGAAGAAGACATTCGGGCGCTCGCCGTGCTCGGAGAACGCTCCGGCGAGATCGAACCCGCAGAACGAGAGATCATCGATTCACTCTTTGAAGTAACCGACCGGCCCGTGCGAGAGGTGATGACCCCGCGAGTCGACATCGTCACACTCGGAGCTTCACTCACGGCCGAGACCATTCGTCAGGCCGTCATCGAGACCGGCCACTCCCGCTACCCGGTCGTCGAGCGCGAGGGAGATCTCGATCACATGCTGGGAGTCCTCAACGTCAAGGATCTCTTGCGGGCGCCGGGAGATCCCACACCGGAACAGCTCATCGAACTCCTGCGCGAACCCCTCTACATACCGGAGAGCGCGTCGGTCCTCGAAGCACTTCAACTCTTGCGCCACAAACGGTCCGGATTTGCAGCGGTCCTCGACGAACACGGCAGCGTCGAAGGGATCCTGACGATCAAGGACCTCGTCTCAGAGCTCGTGGGTGAGCTCCAAGACGAGTTCGACCCTGGAGTGCCCGTCACCGTGAGCCTTGGCGACAACGGCTGGATTACCGACGGGCGCGTCACCGTCGAAGACCTCGCAGAGCAGACCGGAGCCGACCTCCCCGAGGGGCCCTATGGAACGGTGGGAGGCCTCTATCTGTTCGTTTCAGGCGACATCCCCCGCGAAGGCGACTCGATCGTCATCGCCGGCCTGCGCTTCACCGTGCTCCACATGGAGGGCAGGCGCATCGATCGGTTGCGTGTTCAACGAGTCTGATCCGGCCCTCCCACGGGCTGGTATCATCCCGGGCCTTCGGGACGTGGCGCAGTTTGGCAGCGCGCAGCGTTCGGGACGCTGAGGTCGCCGGTTCGAATCCGGC
This sequence comes from Actinomycetota bacterium, assembly GCA_013152275.1. Classification (NCBI taxonomy): domain Bacteria; kingdom Bacillati; phylum Actinomycetota; species Actinomycetota bacterium. Next base: position 49,084 of record JAADGS010000099.1, read on the forward strand.
CGTCCCGACCAGAAAGGTGCTGGTCAGGGCTCTGTCACCAGGGTTCTGGCCAGTACCCGATTCTTTTCATCCCGCGTTTATCCCGCGACCGTTCCTTGACATTCCTTGACATTCCTCGACATTCCTCGACGACAACTCATTGCTCATGAGCGGAGACCCCAGCGGCTTTCTCGATCAGCATCGGCACACGGTCAGAGATGCCGGCGAACTGTCATGAACCTTCTGGCCCGGCCACCGCGCTCCCAGAATCGGTGGTCGACGGCATCAACCTCGCCCCCAGCTTCTCCGCAGCCGACCGGTCTCCCTCCGCTGTCGCCTGGGCGTAGATGGCCAGGGTCAACCGTGGATCGGAGTGCCCGAGCCGGGCCTGCGCCGTCTTGACATCCACTCCGTCGAGGGCCATCGCCGTCGCATTGGTCCGCCTCAAGTCGTGGAACCCGAGGCCCGTCAAGTCGGCACTCTCCACGGCTGGCAGCCACACCCGCCGCCTCCAATTGGAATAGTCCAGCGGTCCGCCGTCCGCATTGGCAAACAAGAAGGCGTCAGGCTCGGCACCCGTCAGTCCACGATGCGCAAGATGGATGCTCAGAAGGTTTGCCAACGCCACTGGGATGGTCAGAGTTCGGTGCCCAGCAGCGGACTTCGGCGGACTCACGAAGCCCACGCCGCCCATGCCCCGCGTCACCTGTTCGGCCACAGTCACTGTCCTGCGCAACAGGTCGATGCGCCCAACCCGCAGCCCGGCGACCTCACCCCATCGAAGCCCTAACACCGCCCCCAGCCACACCATCGGCGCGAATTCCGCCGGCATCGAATCCGCCAGGCGAATGAGGTCTCCGGGCTCCACGATCCTCGCCGTTGCAGGCTCGACTGCTGGAAGCCGGATCCCCCTGCACGGTGACCGCAAGATCAGATCGGTTTCGACCCCGTAATTGAGGACCGCCCGTACAGTTCCGTACATGCGACGAACGGTCCGGGGTGCCATCCTGAGCGACCAGTCGGTCACCAACGCGCGGATGTCACCGGGCGTCAACGATCCAATCTTTCGCTGCCCCAGTGCGGGCAGTACATGCACCCGAAGAGCACTCTCGTCGCGTGCGAGGGTGGATTGCCGCTTGGCCGGGTTGCTCTGCAACCACTCCATGGAGAGCTCGGCCAACGTGACGTTCGCACCTCGCGGATCGACCCAAGCTCCCCTCGCCTTCGCCGTACGCTGAGCGGCCTCGTACTCAACGGCCTCTCACTTGGTCCGTAACGTTCGTGACACCTCGCGTCCGTCAGGGCCGCGCAAGCGCACCTCATAGACCTTGCCTTTTCGGGTGCTGCGTTGATGGATACTCATAGCGCCTCCTTGTGACGTCCCGTCAGGAAACATACAACCCATCTCTGACAGCACGACCCCCAACGATGTCGATGCTGGCTACTCGGGCGAGACAAAAGGAGGTCCACGGATCGAACCTACCCAGCCCGCGAGGTTTCATGCTGCTCTTGCAGTCGATCTACGAACTCAGCCAACGCGCGAGCAGGGACGCGCCTGCTCGTGTCGATCCGGACGGATGCCAACCGACCGTCGCCGATCAACTCGTACACTTTCGAGCGGCCGATCGACAGCACCGTGGCCGCTTCCTCCGGTGTCAAGAGCAGCTTGTCCACCGCTTCCTCCTTTCGGCTTCTGCGAGCAGCGGATCGAGGTTGTTCATGGCCCGAGTGTGCGATGGGACCCTGTTATTTCGTTGCCATTTGGGTGTCAACAGGCCTGTCATTCGGATGCCATTTCGGTGGTTTGCCCTGATCAGCGGACTTTCTAGAGATGTTCGAAATCGGTGCACACCGGATCGTTCTGTGGCTGTCGGCGGGGCGGTTGGAGGGTTTCTGAAACTCTGCCGAAAGGGTTTCTGACACTCTGGTGAGAGGGTTGTCTCGTCTACTGGCCGTCATGGACCCTGTCCGCAGCGTCGAGCACCGCAAAGGTCGGAACGTCACCGCAGGCCTGACGTTCGTCTGGACGGATCTCTGGAACCCACGCATCGAAGCAGAGTCGGCGACGATTCCGGATACGAACCAGGAACCAACTGGACCAAAGCTTCACGACCGGTACGGATCCTCAGCGGCCGTTGAAGGCGAGATCACCCGATCCGAAACAGCCACCATCCGTGGACACCAAGACCTGATCGACCGCGACGCCCCCACCAAGATAGACCGTCTCCAGAACGATCGTCCTTGGCGACACACGCATTTGCAACCAGTTGCTCCCGGAGGTGTGTTGTGTTGAGTTTGGCCAAGGCCGCCAAGGACTATTACCTGCGCAAGCTGGGGGAGATCTCCCCCGGGGAGGACTACTACCTGCGCGGTGGCACCGCCACCGGCATCTGGCGAGGGAGCGGCGCCGCCGAGTTGGGCCTGGAGGGTGCGGTGTCGGCGGAGCGTTTGGTGCGCCTGTTTGATGGTCAACATCCCGCAACCGGCGAGCGGCTGGGACGCAGTCTGCGCAAGGATGGGGTCGCGGCGTGGGATGTGACGTTCTCGGCGGACAAGTCCGTGTCACTGCTCTGGGCTCTCGGCGACGAGAACACCCGACAGCAGGTGTTGGAGGCGTTCGAGGAGGCCACAGGGGCGGCCTTGGGGTATTTGGAGTCGGTCGCGTCGGCCACCCGAGGCGCCACCAAGACTCCGCTCATCGACGACCAGGGCAACCCGATCCTCAACGGGAACGGGACACCCAGGTTTCGGGTCCAGACCTGGCCGATCGCCACGTCAGGGTATGTGGCGGCGTCGTTCACCGAGTTCACCTCCCGCGCCGACGACCCACAGTTGCACACCCACGTGGTGGTCGCCAACAAAGTCAAAGGCACCGACGGGATATGGCGCACCATCGACGGCAGGTTGCTATATCGGCGTCAGCTGGCCGCCGGCTACCTACACGAAGCCGTCCTCCGCAAGGAACTGACCGAACGCTTGGGGGTGCGGTGGCAGCCGGTCCACAACGGGATGGCCGACATCGCCGGGTTTACCCGCCCCCAGATCGAAGCCTTCTCCAGGAGACGTCACCAACTCGAGGAGTGGCGGGAGAACCAAGGCCTCCCGGACACCGCGGCGGCCAGGCAAGTAGCCGTGTTGGCCACCCGCACCCCAAAGACAGACCATCCCCTCGCCGACCTCGAAACCGAATGGAAACAGCGGGCCGCCCAGGTGGGTCTCACCCCCCACCGGATCGGCCACCTCATGGGTTCCGGCCGGGAGGTCGCACCGGCCGATGCGGAGGTGCTGTTCGAACGGTTGGCGTCGGCGGAGGGTCTCACGAAGCGGGCTTCCACCTTCGGGCGGGCCGAAGTGGTCAAGCAGGTAGCGGCGGCCTTGCCGGAGGGAGGCACCCGAAGCCAGATCGAATCCCTCGCAGAGGCGTTCCTCAACACATCCGACGTCGTACCGCTCCTACCCGGACGCGACACCGGACGGGTCGAAGAACCCGAAGGATTCGTCGATGTCGAACAGAACCGGCTCCCGACGGCCGAACTGACCGACAACGTCCGCCAACACGAGCCGTGGGAACGTGTCGCCCTCACCTACCTTCGAGACGGGTCCGTCGACCAGGCGATCGACGCCTACCAACAGCATCAGCGGCTCATCATCGGAAAGGACCCAAACGACACCACGGCACGGGCTGTGGCCGACTGGTATCGCCACGTCACCGCCACCGGTGACCCCACCTCCGGGCTGCTCATCGCCTACGACAACGACACCGTGAACCAACTCAACCAACAAGCCCGCACCCTAGTCCGTCCGAACAGCGACTCTGCTGGATTCCCGCTCTCAGAGATGAGCTGAGTCGGCGGACAACCACCGATCAAGAGGGGGCAGCGATC
>JAADGS010000100.1 GCA_013152275.1 Actinomycetota bacterium
CCTTCACCACCCTCATCACCCCCCACGTCTACCCCGAAACCCTCCCCCCGGACACCATCCGCAACATCCGCACCATGAAAGCCCGCATCGAACACGAGCGCCTCCCACGCGGCGCCGCGTTTCACTTGAAGCTCGGGCCTGGAGGTCTGACGGACATCGAATTCTTCACCCAGCTTCTTCAGCTTCGCCATGGCGGACTGATTCCGGCGCTCCGTACCCAAGGGACCATATCGGCGCTGAGGGAACTTGCCCGAGCCGGCATCCTCACCGTCGAGCAAGCCGACACAATGATCGCTGCATACTCCTTCTGCGCCAGAGTCCGCAACCGCCTGTACCTTCAGTTGGGAAAACCCGCCGATGCGCTCCCGACCGACGGCCTGCAGGAAGTCCGTCTTGGACGCTCGCTCGGGTACGAGGATGCACCGCGGTCGGCGCTCCGTGAGGAGTACCGTCGGTTGACGAGGCGAGCCAGGCGGCTGGTCGAGACCGGTTTCTACCACGATTCGATGCGATAGCATCCCTGCCACCATGAACTGCACCCCCCAACATCTCAAATCCGTTGTTGAGGAAGTCCTCCCCCTCGCGGTCGAGACACGCCGCCACATCCATCGGTATCCCGAGATCGGACACCAGGAGTTCGCGACGACGCAGTACATCGCCGGGATCCTCGCCGACGCCGGTCTCGAACCGCGCGTCCGGCCCGCAAGAGCGGGTCTTGTCGTCGACGTCGGGTCCGTCGATCCCATCGTCGCTTTTCGCGCCGACATCGACGCCCTCCCCATCCAAGAGAAGACGGGGCTTCCTTTCGAGTCACAACACCCCGGACTCATGCACGCGTGCGGACATGACGTGCACAGTGCCGTCGCCGTAGGCATCGCGATCGTGCTGTCCAAGCTCGATGCGCTCGACGGCACGGCCCGCTTCATCTTCCAACCCGCCGAAGAGCAGTTCCCTGGCGGTGCACAGGACTTGATCGACGAAGGACTCCTCGACGGTACCGACTCTATCATCGCGTTCCATGTGGATCCGACGCTCCCGGCCGGCAAGATCGGCTTCCGGGCAGGACCGATCACAGCCTCGTCCGATCAGTTCCGCATCACCGTGGAAGGGCCCGGTGGACACACGGCGAGACCGCACCTCACCGCGGATACGGTCTACGCGGCAGGAAGGATCGTTACCGAACTCCCTGCGCTGCTGGATCGCCTGATCGACAGCCGGGTGCCCCTCGTCGTCGTCTTCGGGTCCATTCACGGCGGCACCGCCAACAACGTCATCCCGTCGGAGATCGAGTTGCGCGGCACGGCGCGAACACTGGGCCGCGAGGTGTGGGAGCAGATGCCCAAACTCGTCGACCAGTTGGTCCACGAAATCGCATCACCGACCGGCGCGATCGTCACTGTCGACTACATGACCGGCATCGCCCCGGTCATCAACGACGAACACACGATCTCCGAAGCCGCCTTCGCCGTCGGCCAGGTGCTCGGACCGCACTCTGTCGTGTCGACGCAGCCAAGCATGGGGGCCGAGGATTTCTCCGCCTATCTGCAGGACATCCCGGGTGCAATGTTCCGTCTCGGTGCCGCGCCGGAAGGCCGTGATCCGGTCGATCTGCACTCATCACAGTTCGACGTCGACGAACGGGCGATCGAAGTGGGGGTCCTCGCGGGAGCGGCAACCTTGCTGGGAATGCTCTCCTGCAACTGGGTCGGCGAGTAGGGAATCCAACGTACCCGGTACCGCTGCAAGGTCGCGGGCCGAGCGTGGCGGCCGTGGCGAGACAACGTGCAGCGACGTCGTGCGCCGAGGCGGAGACAAGACGATGCGCGGTCGCCGAGATGCGTCCCGAGCACTGCCCGGCAGGCTTCTACAGCGTGCGGTCGAGCACTCCGGCGAGGCGGCGAACGTCATCCATCAGCTCGGCGAATTCCTCCGGCAGGAGCGCCTGGGATCCGTCGACCAGGGCCGACTCAGGCTCTGGATGCACATCGATCATGACCCCGTCGGCACCGGCTGCAATCGCGGCGCGTGTCAACGGGGCAACCAGCGACCGTTTCCCCGACGCATGCGACGGATCGACGAAGATCGGCAGATGGCTCATCGACTGGACGACAGGAACTGCGGTGATGTCGAGCGTGTTGCGAGCGGCCGTCTCGAACGTGCGGATACCCCGTTCCACCAGGATGATCTCGTGGTTGCCTTCCTTGTAGATGTACTCCGCGGCATTCAGCCACTCGTCGATCGTCGCAGTGAAACCGCGCTTGAGCTGGACCGGCCGGGATTGACGACCGACTTCGCGAAGAAGCGGGAAATTCGCCATGTTCCGGGAACCGATCCGGACGATATCGGCATAGGAAGCAACCAAGGCAACATCGCGAGGATCAAGCACCTCGGCAACAAACGGTATCTCGAGCGTTTCTCGTACGGCCGCCAGGAGTTCGAGGCCCTCTTCGCCAAGCCCCTGGAACGAATATGGGGAACTGCGCGGCTTGAACACATCGCCACGCAGGATGTGTGCGCCGGCCGCCTTGACGGCCTCCCCTGCACGCAACAATTGATCGCGATTCTCGACGGCACAGGGACCGGCGATGATTGTGAGTGTCCCTCCACCGATACGGTGACCACCGACATCGATGACGGTGCTCTCTTCCTGCAGATCACGATCGACGAATCGGAGCGGTCTTGTGACGGACACCGTTCGGGCGACGCCGTCTACCGCTTCCCATGGAATCTGGCGCACCGCATCGAGGTTGCCCATCGCGCCGATCACTGTTCTGATCTGCCCTTCGGATATGTGAGGCTCGGCACCTGCTGATCGAACCCGCCCGACAACGGCTTCGACCTGCTCGGGACGTGCGTCCTTCTTCATCACAATGATCATCGATTCACCCGACCCTCGGGTCCACCAATTGCATCCTCCGCACCCTGTGGCCGTCCTCGGCCCTGAACCCCTCTTCCATTTCGCCGACCGTGTCGGCGTCCTAAATGGTAACGAGTGTTGCGCCCTTATCATCCATCCCGACGAGTGCTCCCATACAACGGGGACCCTGGACCACCTCATCTGCGGGGACAGGAAGGCTGCCGGGATCCTCGTCGAGCATCTGCTGCGCGATGACGGCGTCCCCGGCAACGGATGGTACCTGGGAAACGGTGCTTCGGCCGCCCCTACACTCGACATGTGGAACGCATCCTGGTCACCGGAGCGGCTACCTGGACGGGCGCCGGACTGGTCCGACGGCTCAATCGCCATGCCGACGCAAAGATCGTTGGCGTAGACGACATCGAGACCTCCACCCCCGCAGGTTTTCATCGGACACGTCTCGACTCGCTCGACTTCGCGAACCGTGTCGTGGATCTCGCCCCCACGACGGTCCTGCATCTGCAGACCGTCCATCGAGCAGAACGCTCGATCCCGATCGCAGCTCAGACGCTGCTCGGCGCGCTCGGCCGCCTCCCGACAGTCAGACGGCTCATCGTTCGCTCCGATCTCGCAGTCCATGGAGCGGGCCCGCGGCTGCCATCGGTGATCGCGACCGAGACCCGCTCGACCGGTGATCCCACGCCATACGAGCGCGCCCTCAGAGACATGGAAGCTTCTGTCGGCTCCTTCGCGCAGGAGCGCCCCGACATCACCGTGACCGTCCTGCGGTTCGCTCCGATCTTCGGAGGAACCCTGGATAACACGCTCAGTCGTTTTCTCTCTCGTCGCATCGTTCCCACCATCCTCGGCTATGACCCTCGCCTTCAGTTCCTCCACGAGGACGACGCGATCCGGCTGCTCGAGCACACCCTTGCGCACCCGATCCCCGGCACGTTCGACGTGGCGGCCGATGGCCAGATCTATCTCAGCCGAACCTTGCGACTCGGAAAACGGATTCCCCAGCCACTCCCAGAGCGCCAATTCCGCAGGGTCGTGCGAACGCTCGAGCTGCGGGATTCCGGCCTTCCCGAGCACCTCATCCGCCTGTTTCGTCACGGGCGAGTCGTCGATCCGAGTCCACGCATGGAGGTTCTGGGATTCCGACCCGACAGGAATTGCAGAGAGACGGTCCTCGCGAGCTACGGGCGGAGTCCCTGAATGGAGACGTTGTTGAGGCGGCTGCCGGTCACGCAGCTCCGTTCTCTCGCCCGCTCGCTGGAGATCACCGGGCGCTCGAACATGCTGAAGGAGGATCTCGTCATCGCCGTTGCGCGAGCGCTCCGCTCCGCCGAGACGACCCGGCCGCATCTTTCCGTCCCGAAGCCTCGAGCGTCCGATCGACGCGATGCAGCCCAGGAACGGTTCGCGGAGATGGTCGATGGGGAGAGAATCTGCGACTTCTCCACCGCGGAGAGATTCATGTGTGGTTTGCCGGTCGTCAAAGGGGAACACCGATGTTCCCTGCACGGAGGAGTCGATATCTCGGACGTGTCGGTCCCCGCACTCGGAAGGCTCGGGTTCGACACGTGGCCGGCACTGATCCGGCACCTCCTCCTCGCCTCCTACGACATCGACGCACTCGGGCTCGATCCCGTCGTGGCAGAGATGGCCTGGCATCTTGGCAACTACCTCTACTACGACTACTTCCGTGTCGATGTGTCCGGAATCGATCGTGTACCGGTCACCGGCCCAGCGGTTCTCGCAGCAAACCATGGAGGCGCCGCCCTGCCGTACGACGGCCTCATGCTCTCTCTCGCCGTGGCCAACGAGTGCACCGTCCCTCGCCGGCTCCGGGTCGTCGCAACCGAGATCTTCAACATGCTTCCTGCACTTTCACACCTGTACCGGAAAGCCGGAGCCGCGTTTGCGGCGCCGGAGGACGCGCGTTGGGTTCTGGACCACGGGCATCTCCTCGGTGTCTTCCCCGAAGGTGTTCGCGGCTTCCAGAAGCCGATGTCGGAGGCGTATCGGCTTCGCAGATTCGGCAGGGGCGGCTTTGTCCAGCTTGCCATGAGAACCGGCGCCCCGATCGTGCCGGTAGCCATCGTCGGGTCCGAGGAAGTGCACCCTGCGCTCTTCACTTCCCGCAAGCTTGCGCAGCTCGTCCGTCTCGCCTTTCCCGAGCAACGCGTCGACGAGATCGCCGTATGGCTCAATCCGATTCCGCTCCCCGTCCACTGGCGGATCCACTTTCTTGCGCCCGTCGATCCCGGTCCGGCCACCGATCATCCCGATCGCATGGCCATCCTCGAGATCACCGAGCATGTCAGACGCACGATCCAAACAGAGATCGATCGCATCCTGTCCACACGAATCACCATCTTCTAGACTGCTTGCAACAGTTAGCAGTTATGCCTATACTGTTAGCCATGAGCAAAGGACCAAAGGAAGAGCGCCGGGGTGTCGATCTTGGTGCGTTCATACGTCAGCAGCGCGAACGGGCGAATATCTCGCTCCGCAAGCTGGCCGATCGCGCCGGAATCTCGAACCCCTATCTCAGCCAGATCGAACGCGGGCTGCGCAAGCCGTCCGCGGAGATCCTCAAGTCGATCGCTCGCGGGCTGTCGATCCAGGCCGAGTCGCTCTACCAACGGGCCGGTCTACTCGACGAGGGCTTCCATCCACCGTCGGTGGTCGAAGCCGTCGAGGCGGACCTTCAATTGAACCAGCGACAAAAGCGTGTACTCCTGGACATCTACCGAACCTACGTCCAGGAAGAGGAGGAACCATCATGATCATCGAGACATCCAAGAAGGTGCTCTATGCGGCAGTCGGCGCACCGGTCGTCACGGCTCGCCGCTTCACCGAGCGGATCACCGACGTCTCGGGCAAGGTTCATGATCTTCGCGATCGGATGAACGAAGAGCTCACCAAGGAACTCGACGCCTGGGCCGTCGAGGGTGAGAAGCTCATCGAGCGAATCAGAGAACGCGAAGGTGTCGAGGAACTCGTAGACGACCTCGCGGGACGTGTCGACCTCGATCAGATTCAAGAGCAGGTCGGCAAACTACGCGAGCACCTCGACGAGATGCTGCAGTCGTGGCGGAGCTCTTTCCGTCCGACTCCCACGACACCACACAGGGTCGAGGTCGTGGAGGAACCCGCACCCGAGGCACCTGTAGCCAAGAAACCGGCCGCAACCAAGGCATCCGCAGCCAAAAAGGCACCGGCCAAGAAACCGGCCGCAACCAAGGCGCCCGCAGCCAAGAAGGCACCGGCCAAGAAACCGGCCGCAACCAAGGCGCCCGCAGCCTGAACCGAAGTTGGAGTTGCGGAAAGGGGAACCGGCGGGTTCCCCTTTCCG